>JAYVNF010000064.1:0-20623 GCA_043758575.1 Rhodoferax sp. | reverse complement strand
GCAGCGCGGCGGCTCGCAACGCGGCCCAGGCGCGCTTCGAAGGCGCGCAACTGCAATGGCACGAGGCGCGCGTGTCGGTAGCCGCGGAAACCGCCAATCTGTATTTTTCCTGGCGCAGCTGTCGCCAGTTGCTGGCACTGGCGCAGCAGGATGCCAGCTCGCGCAGCGAGAGCGCGCGCCTGGGCCAGCTCAGTGCCAAGGCCGGCTTCACCGCACCGGCCGTGGCCGCCCTGGCCCAGGCCAGCGCCGCCGAAGGCCGCGCCCGCGTCAGCCAACAGGGCACGCAGTGCGACAGCACGCTCAAGGCGCTGGTGGCCATGACGGCCCTGGCTGAGCCCGATGTGCGCCAGCGTCTGGAGGGCAGCCAGGCCAGCAGCGCAACACCCGCGCCCGCTGGCGATGCCGCCAGCCCCGCGTTGGCCGATACCAATACCACCCTGTCCATGCCCGGCGTGGCCAGCCTGCCGGCCGAGGTGCTGTCACAGCGCCCCGACCTCTACACCGCCCAGCGTGAAGTCGCCGCCGCCAGCGCCGACCTGGGCGCGGCCCAAGCCCAGCGCTATCCGCGCCTGACGCTCAACGGGCAGATTGGCACGCTGAACTACAGCAGCCAGGGCATGACCACCGAACTGGGCACCTGGTCGGTGGGCCCCATCACGTTAAGCCTGCCGATTCTGGACGGCGGGCGGCGCGTGGCCAATGTGCAGGCGGCCCAGGCCCGTTATGTCGAGGCCGCAGCACTCTACCGCGCCAAGGTGCGCCAGGCCGTGCGCGAGGTGGAGGACGCCCTGCTCTCCCTGGCCAGCACCGAAGCGCAGAAAGAGGACGCGGCCACCGCCGCTGCCGGCTACACCACGGCTTTCACGGCCACCCAGGCCCGCTACCAGGCCGGCGCAGCCAGCCTGGCGGAACAGGAAGAGGCCAGACGCATCGCCCTGGCATCACAAACCAATCTGGTGCAACTGGACCTGCAACGCAAGCAGGCCTGGATTGCTCTGTACCGCGCTGTAGGCGGCGGCTGGCGGCAGGACGCCGCACTGCCCTCAGACAGCCCCTGAGGCAGGCCACACGTTCACACAAGCTGACCCGCCATCAAACTCTGTGCCTGTCCCATATTGCCAGGCCCCAACCGACCCTCCGCATGATGAAATCCCCACTGCCCACCCCAACCCCGCTAACCACCGCCCTGTACCTGCTGGGCCTGGCCCTGTCCCTGGGCTTGTTCACGGACTGTAGTGCGCAAGACGCCAAGCCTGCCGCCGCAGCGACAGCCGCTACCGGCGCCGCCAAAGCCTCCATGACCGTGACCACGGCCCAACCCCGCCAGAGCGCCCTGCCGCTGGCGCTGGCGGCCAACGGCAATATTGCAGCCTGGCAGGAAGCCAGCGTGGGCTCCGAATCCTCCGGCTTGAAGCTCAGTGAGGTGCGCGCCAATGTCGGAGATGTGGTCAAGAAGGGCCAGGTGCTTGCGGTGTTTGCATCGGAGTCGGTGCAAGCCGATGTGGCATTGGCCCAGGCCAATCTGGCCGATGCCCAGGCCCAGGCCCTGGACGCCACCAGCACGGCCGAGCGCGCGCACAGCCTGGCCAATTCCGGCGCCCTGAGCACGCAGCAAATCAACCAGTACAACACCGCCGAACTGAGCGCCAAGGCACGCGTGCAAAGTGCCGAAGCAGCGCTGCAGCAGCAACGCTTGCGCCTGCAACACACCCAGGTGCTGGCGCCCGACAGCGGCACCATCTCGGCCCGCAGCGCCACCCAGGGTGCGGTGCTGGGTGCCGGCACCGAACTGTTTCGCCTGATCCGCCAGGGCCGGCTGGAGTGGCGTGCCGAGGTCACGGCGGCGGAGCTCAGCCGCATCAAGGCCGGTACCTCGGTCCAGGTCACAGGTGCCAACGGCACGCTGGTCACGGGCAAGGTGCGCATGGTGGCCCCCACGGTCGATCCGCAAAGCCGCAATGCCCTGGTGTATGTGGACCTGCAAAGCCACGCGGGCGGCCTGCGCTCGGGTGGAGCGGGCTCGGGCGTGTTGGTGGCAGGCATGTTTGCGCGCGGCGAATTTGTCCTGGGCAGCTCGGGCGCGCTGACCGTGCCGCAGCAGGCCGTGGTGGTGCGCGATGGCTTCAACTACGTCTTCACCATTGGCAAGGACAACAAGGTGGCGCAGCAAAAAGTGGAGGTGGGACGGCGCGTGGCTGAGCAGGTGGAGATTCTCAAGGGCCTGGCTGCAGACGCCCGCATTGCCGTGGTCGGCGCCGGCTTTTTGAACGATGGCGACACCGTGCGCATAGGCAGCGCGCCATGAATGTTTCGGCTTGGTCGATCAAAAACCCGATTGCCGGGGTGATGCTGTTTGTCATGCTGACCTTTGCCGGTCTGCTGTCCTTCAACAGCATGAAGGTGCAGAACTTTCCGGACCTGGACCTGCCCACCGTGGTCATCACGGCGTCCTTGCCGGGTGCCGCGCCAGCCCAGCTGGAAACCGAGGTGGCACGCAAGATGGAAAACGCCATCGCCAGTCTGCAGGGCCTCAAGCACATCTACACCAAAGTGCAGGACGGCGGCGTCAGCATCACGGCCGAGTTCCGCCTGGAAAAGCCGGGCCAAGAAGCCGTGGACGATGTGCGCTCTGCGATTGCCCAGGTGCGTGCCGACCTGCCCTCGGATTTGCGCGATCCGGCGGTGAGCAAGATCAACCTGGCCGGCTCGCCGGTGCTGGCGTACACCGTGGCCTCGGGCAGTCCCCAAGCGGGGGGCACATCCTCGATGGACGACGAAGCCCTGAGCTGGTTTGTTGACAACACCATCACCCGCAAACTGCTGTCGGTGCGCGGGGTGGGTGCCATCAACCGGGTGGGCGGCGTCAACCGCCAGGTTGAGGTGGCCCTCGATCCGGCGCGCCTGCAAGCCCTGGGTGCTACCGCCGCCGACATCTCGCGCCAACTCAAACTCACACAGCAGGAGTCGGCCGGTGGCCGCGCCGACCTGGGTGGCAGCGAACAGCCCATGCGCACCCTGGCCACCGTGGCCTCGGCGCGCGAGCTGGAGACCCTGGAGCTGGCCTTGCCGGATGGCCGCCACATCCGCCTGGACCAGGTCGCCACGATTCTGGACACCGTGGCCGAACCGCGTTCGGCCGCGCTGCTGGACGGCAAGCCGGTGGTCGGCTTTGAAGTAGCGCGCAGCAAGGGCGCCAGCGAAGTGGAAGTGGGGGCCGGTGTGCGCGCCGCCCTGCAGGAGCTGCGCCTGCAGCACCCCGACATGCAGATCACCGAGGCCTTCGACTTTGTGACGCCGGTGCAAGAGGAGTACGACGGCTCCATGCACCTGCTCTACGAGGGCGCAGCCCTGGCGGTGCTGGTGGTGTGGCTGTTTTTGCGCGACTGGCGTGCCACCTTTGTCTCGGCCGTGGCGCTGCCGCTGTCGGCGATTCCGGCGTTCATTGGCATGAACCAGTTGGGCTTTTCCATCAATGTGGTGACCCTGCTGGCCATGTCCCTGGTGATTGGCATTCTGGTGGACGACGCGATTGTGGAAGTCGAAAACATCGTGCGCCATTTGCGCATGGGCAAGACGCCTTACCAGGCCGCCATGGAAGCCGCCGATGAAATTGGTCTGGCTGTCATTGCCACCACCTTCACCCTGATTGCGGTGTTTTTGCCCACGGCCTTCATGGCCGGCATTCCGGGCAAGTTCTTCAAGCAGTTTGGCTGGACCGCCTCATTGGCGGTGGCCGCCTCGCTGTTGGTAGCCCGGGTGCTGACCCCGATGATGGCTGCCTATATTCTGAAGCCCATGGTCAAGCCCCATGCCGAGCCGCGCTGGCTGGGTGTGTATATGCGCTGGGCCGCCTGGTGCGTCAAGCACCGGCTGGTCACAGCACTCGGTGCGCTGGCGTTTTTTGTCGGCTCGCTGATGCTGATTCCGCTGCTGCCCAAGGGCTTTGTGCCGCCGGACGACAACTCGCAAACCCAGGCCTATCTGGAGCTGCCGCCGGGCTCCACCCTGGCGCAAACCCGGGCCGTGGCCGAAGACGCACGCCAGCGCCTGATGCGTGTGGCCCACGTCAAAAGCATTTACACCACCATAGGCGGCGGTGCGGCCGGCAGCGACCCCTTTGCCCCGCAGGGTGCGGCCGAGGCGCGCAAGGCCACCCTCACCATCCAGCTCGATGCGCGCAGCCAGCGCCCGCGCAAGCAGGGCATTGAGCAGCAGATACGCGATGCGCTGGAGCCGATTGCCGGCATCCGCAGCAAGGTTGGCCTGGGCGGCTCGGGCGAAAAATACGTGCTGGTGCTCAGCGGCGAAGACCCGCTGGCGCTGAACACGGCAGCGCATGCAGTGGAGCGTGATTTGCGCACCATCCAGGGCCTGGGCAATGTGGCCTCCAGCGCCAGCCTGGTGCGCCCGGAAATAGCCGTGCGCCCGGACTTTGCCCGCGCCGCTGATCTGGGCGTGAGCAGTGCCGCCATTGGCGAGACCCTGCGTATTGCCACCCTGGGCGACTATGACGCGGCACTGCCCAAGCTCAACCTGAGCCAGCGCCAGATCCCCATCGTGGTCAAACTCGCCAGCAGCGCCCGCGCCGATCTGGAGCTGCTGGGCCGCCTGAGTGTGCCCGGCACGCATGGCCCGGTGATGCTCAGCCAGGTGGCCACGCTGGAAGTGGCCGGCGGCCCGGCCGTGATTGACCGCTACGACCGCTCGCGCAACATCAACTTCGACATTGAGCTGTCCAGCCTGCCCCTGGGCGAGGTGGCGGCTGCCGTGCAGGCCCTGCCTGCCATACGCAACCTGCCGCCCGGCGTGGTGGTGCGCGAGGTGGGCGACGCCGAGGTCATGGGCGAGCTGTTTGCCAGCTTTGGCCTAGCCATGCTGACCGGCGTGCTGTGCATTTACATCGTGCTGGTGCTGCTGTTCAAAAGCCTCTTGCACCCGGTGACGATTCTGTTTGCCCTGCCGCTTTCCTTGGGTGGAGCGTTCGTGGGCCTACTGCTGGCCGACAAGAGCTTTTCCATGCCCTCGCTGATTGGCCTGATCATGCTCATGGGCGTGACCACCAAGAACTCGATTCTGCTGGTGGAGTACGCCATCCTGGCGCGGCGCGAGCATGGCATGACGCGCTGGGAGGCGCTCCTGGACGCCTGCCACAAGCGCGCCCGCCCCATCATCATGACCACCCTGGCCATGGGCGCGGGCATGATGCCCATTGCCATAGGCTTGGGTGCGGCCGACACCAGCTTTCGCGCACCCATGGCGATTGCCGTGATTGGCGGACTGATCACCTCCACCTTTCTGAGCCTCCTGATCATTCCGGCGGTGTTCACCTATGTGGACGACCTGGGGCAATGGAGCGCGCGCCTGTTCAGCCGGGCCCGTCCCGATAAAACTGCCGCCGATTCCAAGTAACATCCGCGCACATACATTTACAGGGAGGCGCATGCCATCCGATGCCGTTGCCACCCTTCTGCAGGTAGCGCCGGGCCCCACCGCACGGCCCCGCGTGCGCCTGTCGGCCTGATATGCCCCAGGCTATCCCACCGGAGCTGCCCTGGAGCCAGTACCGGCCCGATTCCGGGGATGAAAACCCCTGGAAGCTGGCACTGGAGGGCTCGGGCCTGGGCGTGTGGGACTGGAACCTGGCAACGGGAGAGCAAACCCACTCGGCGCGCTGGGAAGAAATACTCGGCTACGACCCGGGTGAAATCCAGCCAGGCCTGAATGATTTTGTCGCCCGGGTGCACCCCGACGATTTGCCCCAGCAGCAGCAGGCCCTGCGCGACTACCTGCGGGGCACCAGCACCCTTTACTCGGTGGACTTTCGCATGCGCCGCAAGGATGGCAGCTGGTGCTGGATTATTTCGCGCGGCATGGCCGTCAAGCGCGACACCACGGGCCGGGTGCTGCGCATGATGGGCACCCATACCGACCTCAACCAGCGCAAGGCGGTGGAGGCCAAGCTGCAGGAACAGTCGCGCCTGTTGCGTGACACCCTGGGCAGCATCAGCCAGGGTGTACTGGTGCTGGACTCGGCCAAGCAGGTGATCTCCTTCAATGCCCGGGTCTGCGAGCTGCTGAATTTAAGCGCGGAGTTTTTGGCCACCCAGCCCTCGATCAAGGCCATCAACCAGCTGCAGCTGCAGCGCGGCGACTTTGGCCCCAACGCCAGCCTGGTGGACAGCCATGCGCGTGAATATGTGTTCAGCGACGGCGAAGCCCCGGCGCCGCCCAGCTACCTGCGCGTCACACCGCAGGGCACCACGCTGGAGATCAGGTCGCAAATGCTGCCCGAAGGCGGCATGGTGCGCACCTTCTCGGACGTGTCGGACTATGTGCAGGTTCAAAACGACCGTGCCCACCTGGACCGTCTGCTCACAGCCATGCAGTCGCTGGCCCAGGTCGGCGGCTGGGAGGTCGATGTGGTGGCCGACCAGGTGTTCTGGACCGAGGGCGTGTACCGCATCTTGGAAACCTCGCCCGAGGAGTATGTGCCGGGCACGGCCATGGGCACGGCCGAGCGCTTCTTCACGCCGCAGTCCATGCAACTGATTCGGGACTCGTATTTCGACAGCGTGCGCCAGTGCGCCACCCACGATTACGAACTTGAAGCCATTACCGCCAAGGGCCAGCGCATCTGGTTGCATTCCGTCGGAACTTCGCGCTGGGTGAATGGGCGGCTGCTGTCGCGAACCTCGGTGGTGCAAAACATCACCGAAAGCAAACAGGCGCGTGCCGCCTTGCAGGACTCGGAAAGCCGCTGGAAGCTGGCGCTGGAGAGCTCGGGCGATGGCGTCTGGGACTGGCATATCCCCAGCGGGGTGGAGTTCTACTCCAATCGCCTGATCGAGATGTACGGCTTTAGCGAGGGCGAGATTGCCAACAAGTCCATCGAGCTGGACCAACGCACCCACCCGCAGGACCGCGCGCAAATGGACCTGGATCGGGACTGGCACTTCCAGGGCCTGACCCCCACTTACCACAACGAGCACCGGGTGCTGTGCAAGGACGGCAGCTGGAAGTGGATCCTGAGCCGCGGCATGGTGATCAGCCGCGACGCCGCTGGCAAACCGCTGCGCATGATTGGCACGCACACCGACATCTCCAAGCGCAAGGATGCCGAGGCCCTGATCCGCCAGCAGGCCTTTTTTGATGCCCTCACCGGCCTGCCCAACCGGCGCATGCTGCGCGACCGGCTGGAACAGGAAATCAAGCGCTGCAAGCGCGACGGCCAGCAGCTGGCGATTCTGTTCATGGACCTGGACCACTTCAAGGAAGTCAACGACACCCTGGGCCACGACAGCGGCGACCAGCTGCTGGTGGAAGCGGCCCAGCGTATCAAGCAGTGTGTGCGCGACGCTGACACCGTGGCGCGCATGGGCGGTGACGAGTTCACCATCATCCTCACCGATGTCACGCACACCGACGTGCTGGAGCCGCTGCTGCAAAAAATCCTGCGCAGCCTGGACGCGCTGTTCCAGATTGGCGATGAGCAGGTGTTTGTGTCGGCCAGCATGGGCATCACCCTGTACCCGCTGGACGGTACCGAGATTGAGGACCTGTACAAAAACGCCGATCAGGCCCTGTACGTGGCCAAGGGCGAGGGCCGCAACCGCTTCAGCTTTTTCACACCGGCGCTGCAGGAGGCGGCCCAGACCCGGGTGCGCCTGGCCAACGACTTACGCACCGCGCTGGCCGACAACCAGTTCCGCGTGCTCTACCAGCCCATCATCGAGCTGGCCACCGGCTCCATCCACAAGGCCGAGGCCTTGATCCGCTGGCAGCACCCCACGCGCGGCCTGGTCAGCCCGGCGGCCTTTATTCCGATTGCCGAGTCCAGCGGCCTGATTGTGGAGATTGGCGACTGGGTGTTCCAGCAGGCCGCTGCCCAGGTGAAGCAATGGCGCGAGCTGCTGCATCCGGACTTCCAGATCAGCGTCAACCGCTCGCCGGTGCAGTTCCGCCATGCCGGCAGCAGCCAGACCTCCTGGGCCGCGCAGATGCAGGCCCTGAGCCTGCCCGGCGCGGCCCTGGTGATGGAAATTACCGAGGGCCTGCTGCTGGACACCAATGCGGTGGTGGGCGAGCAGCTGCTGGCGCTGGGAGATGCCGGCATCAAGGTTTCGCTGGACGACTTCGGCACCGGCTACTCATCGCTGGCCTATCTGCAAAAATTCGACATCGACTACCTCAAGATCGACCAGTCTTTTGTGCGCCACCTGATTCCCGAGTCCACCGATCTGGCCCTGTGCAAGGCCATCATCGTGATGGCACACGCCCTGGGCATGCAGGTGATTGCCGAAGGCGTGGAGACTGAGCAGCAGCGCGACTTGCTCAGCGCTGCGGGTTGTGACTACGGCCAGGGCTATCTGTTTGCCCGACCCATCAGTCCATTTGAGTTGGAGACCCTGGTCAAGCTGCTCTAAGGGCACCTGAGCGCCGGTCTGTTCCAATGCATGCCATGCCTGCACACAACACCATCGAACATCGCCTGGAAGCCCTGGAAATAAAAGCCAGTTTTACCGAGGACCTGGTGGACAAGCTCGAGCAGATCATCGTGCGCCAACAGCAAACCCTGGACACCCTGGTGGCCGAGCTGCTGCGCCTGCGCGAGCAGGCCACCCGCAGTGGCGACGGGGCGGGAGCGCGCAATGTGCGCGACGAATTGCCGCCGCATTACTAAGATGCACAAGATAGTCCTCACCCTGGAGTCCACCGTGCGCATGCCTTGTTCCCGTACCAGCCTGAAAGCCGTGCTGCTGCTGGCGCTGCTTTGCACCGCTGTGCACGGACGGGCCGAAACCTATGTGGCGCCAGAGCCACCCAGCGGCCTGAGCCCCAAGGCCGGCTGGACCACCCAAAGCTATGCGGTGGCGGCGGCCAACCCACTGGCGGCCCAGGCCGGGCAGGAAATACTGCAGGCCGGCGGCAGCGCGGTGGACGCCGCCGTGGCCGTGCAAATGGTGCTGGGCCTGGTGGAGCCCCAAAGCAGCGGCCTGGGCGGCGGCGCCTTTCTGCTGCACTTTGATGGCCGCTACAGCCAGGCCTATGACGGGCGCGAAACCGCACCGGCCCTGGCCACACCCCAGCTGTTTTTGGACGCAGAGGGCAAGCCCCTGGAATTCCAGAAAGCAGTCGTGGGCGGCCGCTCGGTCGGCGTGCCCGGCGCCTTGCGCATGCTCTACCTGGCGCATCTGGACCACGGCCGCCTGCCCTGGAAAGCGCTCTTCACGCCCGCCATCCGGCTGGCGCGCAACGGCTTTGCCATCAGCCCGCGCATGGCCACCCTGCTGGAGTCCGAGGAGGCGCTGAAAACCGATCCGGTGGCGCGCGCCTACTTTTACGATAAACAAGGCAAGCCTTGGCCAGTGGGCCATGTGCTGCGCAACCCCGAGCTGGCAGCCGTGCTGCAGGACATTGCCGAAATCGGGCCCGACGCCCTGATGGCTGGCAAGGTCGCGCAAGCCCTGGTAAAGAAGGTGCAGTCGCACGCCAACGCCGGCAGCCTGGCGCTGGCCGATCTGGCGGGCTACCAGGCACTGCGGCGCGAAGCGCTGTGCTTTGACTTCGAAGCCCAGGCCCTGCAGCGCAACGTGCGCATCTGCGGCATGCCGCCGCCCAGTTCCGGCACCCTGGCGATCGGCCAGATTCTGGGCCTGCTGCACAAAACGCCTGGCGCTGACCAACCCTTGGCACAAGGCCTGCCTGCGGCCGAGTGGCTGCACCTGTACACCGAGGCGTCGCGCCTGGCCTTTGCCGACCGCGCGCTGTATGTGGCCGACCCGGCCTCTGTGAAGCCCCCGGCAGGTAGTTGGACCAGCCTGCTGGCACCGGACTACCTGGCTGCGCGCGCCGGCCTGATCCACGGTGACGGCACACGCATGGAGTCGGTGCAGCCTGGCAACCCGGGTCAGACCAGCCAGGTGTATGCGCCCATGGCCACACAAACCGAGTACGGTACCTCGCACATCTCCATTGTTGACGCCCATGGCAATGCGCTGGCCATGACCACCACGGTTGAGGCCAACTGGGGTGCACGCCTGATGGTGAACCGCGGCCTGGGCCTGGGCGGCGGCTTCTTGCTCAACAACCAACTCACCGACTTCAGCTTCGAGCCGACCGGAGCCGGTGGTGCAGCCATCGCCAACCGGGTCGAACCAGGCAAGCGCCCGCGCTCCTCCATGTCGCCGGTACTGGTGTTTGACAAGGAAACGGGCAAGCTGCTGCTGAGCACCGGCAGCCCGGGCGGCGCCATGATCATCCACTTCACCGCCAAGACCTTGCTGGGTGTGCTGAACTGGGGCCTGAGCCCGCAGCAGGCCATAGACCTGCCCAATTTCGGTAGCCTGGGCGGGCCGCTGCTGCTGGAGCAGGGCCGCTTCAACAGCGCCGTTGTGGAGGCACTGAAGGCCCGTGGCCACAGCGTGGTCGAAATGCCGCTCACCAGCGGCCTGCAGGCGATTGAGCGCAGCCCCGATGGCCTTGTGGGTGGCGCCGATCCGCGCCGCGAAGGTGTGGTGCTGGGGGATTAAAGCCATGACCATTCCACAAACCTTTATTCAGGAACTGGTCGCCCGCGCCGACGTGGTGGAGATCGTCGGGCGCTATGTGCCCTTGAAAAAGGCCGGCGCCAATTTCATGGGCCTGTGCCCCTTCCACGGCGAGAAGTCGCCCTCGTTTTCGGTCAGCCCGACCAAGCAGTTCTACCACTGCTTTGGCTGCGGCAAGAACGGCAACGCCATCAGTTTTTTGATGGACCACGCCGGCATGACCTTTATCGAAGCGGTGAAAGACCTGGCCCAGCAATACGGCATGCAGGTGCCCGAAGAAGAAGGCTCACCCCAGGACCGGCAAAAAGCCCAGGAGCAGCGCGAAAAGCAGCACACCCTGACCAGTGTGCTGGAGAAGGCCGGCGAGGCCTACCGCAAACAGCTCAAGGACTCGCCGCGCGCCATTGCCTATTTCAAGGGCCGCGGCCTCTCCGGTGAAGTCGCCAAGCAGTTCGGCCTGGGCTATGCGCCCGAGGGCTGGCGCAGCCTGGCCAGCATCTTCCCGCATTACGACGACCCGCTCTTGGTCGAAAGCGGCCTGGTCATCAGCAACACAGAAGAGGCAGGCGGCGAAGAAAAGCGCTACGACCGCTTCCGTGACCGCGTCATGTTCCCGATCCGCAACATCAAGGGCGAGTGCATCGGCTTTGGTGGGCGTGTGCTGGGCGACGACAAGCCAAAATACCTGAACTCGCCCGAAACCCCGGTGTTCAGCAAGGGGCGCGAACTCTATGGCCTGTTCGAGGCCCGCTCGGCGCTGCGCGAGCAGGGCTATGTGCTGGTCACCGAAGGCTATATGGACGTGGTAGCGCTTGCGCAATTGGGCTTTCCCAATGCGGTGGCCACGCTGGGCACGGCCTGCACCACGGAACACGTGCAAAAGCTGTTTCGCTTCACCGACTCGGTGGTGTTCAGCTTCGATGGCGACAGTGCCGGGCGGCGCGCTGCCCGCAAGGCATTGGACGGCGCCCTGCCCTATGCCACCGATGTGCGCAGCATCAAGTTTTTGTTTTTGCCGGCCGAGCACGATCCCGACAGCTTTATCCGCGCCCATGGCCGCGAAGCCTTCGCCCGCTACGTGGCCGAGGCCACGCCCCTGAGCCGCTTCCTGATCGAATCAGCGCGCGAAGGGCTGGACCTCAACAGCGCCGAAGGCCGGGCCCACCTGGCCAGCAACGCCAAACCGCTGTGGACGGTGATGCCCGAGGGCGCCTTGAAACTGCAGCTGCTGGGCGAGATTGCCGACCTGGTGCAGCTCACCGGACGCGAACTCTCGGCCCTGTGGAACCCAGCCCCGGCCGGTGGCCGCGGTGTGCGCGAGGGCAGCTGGCGCAAGAAGGCAGACGATGGCCACGCGGGCTTTGCGGACAACTACCAAAGTGAAAGCGCAGGCAGCTACAGCTCCGGCGGCTACAGCGACGGCGGCAATGCTTCTGGCGGGTACAGCACGGGCGGTTACGGCCAGAGCAGCGGGCGCAGCAAGTTTTTCAAAAACAAGGGCTTTGGCGCAGGCGGCAACTACGGACAGAGCGGCCGCACTGGCTACCGCCCGGGCAGCCGCTCGCAACCGGCCAGCCGCGCCGACCATGCCACGCGCATGCTGCTGGGCCAATCGGCCCTGTGGGATACGCTCAGCAACGAAGACCATGGCCTGCTGTGCCATTTGCCCGAGCCCCACGGCCCGCTCCTGGCCTGGCTGGAGGCGCAGCTGCATGAGCACGGACCAGTCTCGTGGGAAGCGCTGCGTGAGACCCTGGCTGGCCACGCGGCAGAAGAGCTGGCGCTGCGCCTGATGTCGGGCGCGGCCATGCCGGTGCAGCCGGTGGAGGACTCGGCGCCAGAGTTGCGCGATCTGCTCAACCGCATGCTGATTGACCGGCTCAAGGTCCAGGAGACCGAAGCCATTGAGGCCTCGCGCACCGACCCACAAGCCCTGCAGCTCTACCGCACGCTGCAAACGCGGCGCCTGCAGCTGGAAAAAATGCAAACGGATGGTATAATCCAAGGCTGATTCGGCAAGAGCGACAGCAACACCTCCGGGCCAGGCCAAACAAGACACCGTTCTGAACAGGCCGCCTCACCGCAAGGATTGCATTCCAAATGTTCGCCCTCACATCTTGCCCTGGGAAGCCATCCCACCCTGCCACCTGAGGCCGTATCCAGCGACCCGGTTGGCGTTCGATCTGTTCGCCCGACATTTTTTTGATGACCTGAGGTTTTCGCATGCCCGCTCAAAAGTCAGCCAAGCCAGTACCCAACGCCGCCAAGTCCGCCAGTAAAACGGCCGCCAAGACCGAAAAGAAAGCGAAACCTGTGCCCGTGTCCAAAACCGCTACCAAAGCCGCCGCTGCCGCCGCCACCGAAGAAATCGTAGTCAAGAAAAAGCCCGGTCGCCCGCCCAAAGCCGCCGCGGCCGAAAGTGCTGCGCCCGCCAGCGGCGCCAAGCGCGGCCGCAAGCCCAAGGCCGCAGCTGCCGCCCCTAGCGGTGGCGGTGACGACATGGACATGTCCGACATTGAAGCCGATCTGGTGGGCGAGCCCGAAGTCACCACCACGGCCACGGGCGAGAAGGTCAAGCCCCTGCGCATGAAGATCAGCAAGGCCAAGGAACGCGCCTTGATGAAGGAATTCGGTCTGGACGAGACCGTGCTGTCTGAAGAAGACATGGCCAAGCGCCGCGCCCGCCTCAAAGCCCTGATCACCCTGGGCAAGACCCGTGGTTACCTGACGCACGGCGAAATCTCCGACCACCTGCCCGACAAGCTGATCGACGCCGAAACCCTGGAAGTCGTGATTTCCATGTTGAACGACATGGGCGTTGCCGTCTACGAACAGACGCCCGACGCGGAAACCCTGTTGCTCAACAACAATGTGTCCACCGCCGCCACCGTCGAAGAAGCCGAGGAAGAAGCCGAAGCCGCGCTCTCCACCGTGGACAGCGAGTTTGGCCGCACCACCGACCCGGTGCGCATGTACATGCGTGAAATGGGTACGGTGGAACTGCTGACCCGCGAAGGCGAAATCGAGATTGCCAAGCGCATCGAAGGCGGCTTGATGGCCATGATGGAGGCCATCAGCGCCTCTCCCGCCACCATTGCCGAAATCCTGCGCTTGGGCGAAGAAATCCGCGAAGGAAAAATCGTCATCACCACCGTGGTGGACGGCTTCTCCAACCCCAACGAGGCCGACGACTATGTGGCAGAAGAAGACTTCGACGAATTCGACGAAAGCGATGACGACGACGGCAAGGGCGGCTCCAAGGCCCTGACCAAAAAGCTCGAAGAGCTGAAGAAGCAGGCGCTGGAGCGCTTTGACAAGCTGCGCGAGCTGTTCGAAAAAATCCACAAGATCTATGACAAGGAAGGCTACGGCACGCCGGCCTACGTCAAGACGCAAAAGGCCCTGAGCGAAGAGCTCATGACCATCCGCTTCACCGCCAAGGCGATCGAGAAGCTGTGCGACATGGTGCGTGGCCAGGTCGATGATGTGCGCAAGAAAGAGCGCGAGCTGCGCCGCATCATCGTCGACAAATGCGGCTACCCGCAGGAACAGTTCATTGCCGAATTCAGCGGCCGGGACAAGCACAACCAGCCCGCACCCAGCAACCTCTTGAACCTGAAGTGGATCGAGAAGCAGGCCGCCTCCGGCAAGCCCTGGGCCGCCGTGATGGGCCGCAACATTCCACCGGTGCAGGACATCCAGCAAAAGCTGACCGACCTGCAAAGCCGCGTGGTGGTGCCCCTGGCCCAGCTCAAGGACATCAACAAGCGCATGAACTCGGGCGAGTCGTCCAGCCGCGCCGCCAAGAAAGAGATGATCGAGGCCAATTTGCGCCTGGTGATTTCGATTGCCAAGAAATACACGAACCGCGGTCTGCAGTTCCTGGATTTGATCCAGGAAGGCAACATCGGTCTTATGAAGGCCGTGGACAAGTTTGAATACCGCCGCGGCTACAAGTTCTCCACCTATGCCACCTGGTGGATTCGCCAGGCCATTACCCGCTCCATTGCCGACCAGGCGCGCACCATCCGGATTCCAGTGCACATGATCGAGACCATCAACAAGATGAACCGCATCAGCCGCCAGCACCTGCAGGAGTTTGGCTTCGAGCCCGATGCCTCCGTCCTGGCCGAGAAGATGGAGATCCCGGAAGACAAGATCCGCAAGATCATGAAGATTGCCAAGGAGCCGATCTCCATGGAAACCCCCATCGGTGATGATGACGACAGCCACCTGGGTGACTTCATTGAGGACGGTGCCAACACCGCCCCCATGGAAGCCGCCATGCAGGCCGGCCTGCGCGATGTGGTGAAAGACATTCTGGACAGCCTGACGCCGCGCGAAGCCAAGGTGCTGCGCATGCGCTTTGGTATCGAGATGACTTCCGACCACACGCTGGAAGAAGTGGGCAAGCAGTTTGACGTGACGCGTGAGCGCATTCGCCAGATCGAAGCCAAGGCTTTGCGCAAACTGAAACATCCCAGTCGCTCCGACAAGCTGCGCAGCTTCACCGATACGCTGTAATCTGAAAACCAAGTGGGCATAGGCCCACTTGGTTTTTGAGGGGTTCGAATTGGACGACAAGGTCTTTGTCCTGCTGGACGACTGCCACGCTACAGCAGCAGCGCCGACCAGCAGGTTGTACCGCGGCTTGGTGCGCGAGCACCACTGCACCGATCCACGGGCGCTGGACGCCCTGTGGCAGGCGGTCACGGCCGACCAGCACAGCGGCCTGCACGCGGCCGTTTTCGCCGACTACGAATGGGGTGCCAAGCTGCTGCAGGCCGGGCAGCGCCACTTGCCCGCCAACGATGGCAGCGCCCTGCGGGTGCTGATGTTTGCGCGCTTGCAGCAGCTGTCTGCAGACGCAGTGGCCGAGTGGCTGGCACAACAGGACGGCAGCGCTGCGCCCACGCCTGCCGGTGTCTGCGACTTGCACGCCAGCGTGGACGCCCAGCGCTTCAATGCCGATATCGCCCGCATACGCGCGCTCATCAGCGCTGGCGAGACCTACCAGGTCAACTACACCTTCAACAACCATGGTTCGCAGTACGGCACACCAGTGGGCCTGTACCGGCGCCTGCGCGCCATGCAGCCGGTGGCCTTTGGCGTGCTGGCCGCCTTGCCTGAAGACCACTGGGTGCTGTCCAGTTCCCCCGAGCTGTTTGTGCGCAATGTGGCCGGGCACCTCACAACCCGGCCCATGAAAGGCACGGCGTCGCGGCTGGCCGATACCCAGCTGGACCAGCAACGCGCCGACTGGCTGGCCCACGATGCCAAGAACCGCTCTGAGAACGTGATGATCGTGGACCTGCTGCGCAACGACCTGGGCCGCATTTCGGAGATCGGCTCGGTGCAGGTGCCGCAATTGTTTGCGGTGGAGACCTACCGCACGGTGCACCAGATGACCTCCACCGTCGAGTCCACCCTGCGCGCGGGCCTGCGCTTTCCCGCTGTGCTGCGCGCACTCTTCCCCTGCGGCTCCATCACCGGTGCACCCAAGGTCCACACCATGGACCTGATTGCCAAGCTGGAGGGTGAACCGCGCGGCCTGTACTGCGGCGCCATCGGCTGGGTCGACGCGCCCACGCCAGCCTCAGCGGCGGGCGACTTTTGTCTGTCGGTGGCCATACGCACCCTGCTGCTGGGGCAGCAGCAGGGCCGGCGAGCCGCCACCCTGGGTGTGGGCGGCGGCATTGTGCTGGACTCCGAGGCCGGCGACGAGTTTGCCGAAACCCAGGCCAAGGCCCGCTTTCTGACCCAGATGGACCCGGGCTTCACCCTGTTTGAAACCATGCGGGTAAGCCGCGGCCGGGTGCGCCACCTGGCGCAGCACCTGCAGCGCCTGCAGGCCAGTGCGCACAGCCTGGGCTTTCGCTATGCGCAGGGCCGCGTACAGGAGGAATTGGCACAGCAGCTGCAGGCGCTGGACGCCACGCAGAGCTACCGCCTGCGCCTGGACTTGCACCAGGACGGCCGCATGCAATGCACACATGCCCTCCTAGCTGCCTTGCCCACGGGAGCGGCTGGACTGGTGTTGTCGGCCACAGCGCTGCCACCACAGGAAAGCGCCTTATTGAACCACAAGACCTCCCTGCGCACCGGCTACGACAGCGCCATCCAGAAGGCCCTGGCGCAGGGCGCTTTTGACACGGTGTTTACGAATGCACACGGCGCAGTGACCGAAGGAGCACGCAGCAACCTGTTTGCCAAAATCCAGGGCCGTTGGTACACGCCGCCGCTGGCCAGTGGTGTGCTCAATGGGGTGCAACGCCAACGCCTGTTGATGCGCTGCCCCGCGATTGTGCAAAAGGTCTTGACCCTGCAGGAAGTGCTGGACGCAGAGGCACTGGTGGTCTGCAGCGCCTTGCGTGGACTGCAGCATGCGGCCTGGCTAAGAGATGCACAGGGACAGGTCATCCGGGTGTGACGCTGCGCGCCCCGACGCACTGCGGGTGCGAGCCACGCTGCGCCTGGCCGGGCCGCTAGCGGGAACTATCGACTGGCGCGTGCGGTGCGCTCGCGCACAAAGGCAAAGGAAAACTGCAGCACCTCGTTGAGGGCCTGCTCCATGGCCTGGCGCTCAGGCTCGGTCAGGTAGAACATCATGTCCACATCGTGGCGCACATAGCGGGGGGGCAAACGGTTCAGGGACAGGCAGGCCACATCGGCCAGCATGTCGGCACTGAAGTCCAGGTAATCGGGGGTTTGCGCACGGCGCGCCACTTGCTCAAATACCAGGCGTTCATAGTAGTTATGGACCTGGTCAAAGTTGTATTCCATTCATGTTCTCCGTGGCCAACAGTGCTCTTGATGTGCCCCAACCTTAGCACCGCACCCGGGTCGTGACAAGGGCAGCTATGAAACTTGTAGCAGGCCAGGATATGCGCTAAGCTGGCGCAAAAACGTATACGAACAAAGGTTGAGTGAATGAGTGCAAAAGAATCTGCAGCAATGGGGCAATTGCTGTGCTTGCTGGAGTCCCGTTACGCCATGCGGGTGCTCTGGGCACTCAGAGACGGCCACGCGCAAACCTTTCGCCTGTTGCAAGACAGCGTGGGCGGCATCACACCCAACACCCTGAACACGCGCGTCAAAGAGTTGCGGGAGGCCGGTCTGGTCAACCACGGTGGTGAGGGCTATTTTTTGACCCCCACTGGCGCCGAGTTGGCCAAACGCATGGGCGAGCTGCCGGCCTTTGCCGGCAAATGGGCAGCCGGCCTTTCCAAGCCAGCCAAATAAGTAGACCCCACCCCTGCAGCAGCCTGCTCCGGCAGCGCCAATGCCTGCTGGGGCTTGCGGCATAATTTGAGGCTTTCCCGCATGCGCCAGCCACTGGCGCAGCCCAGCGGCCAAACCAACCAAAGGATATTTCATGCAAACCACAGCAAGCGGACTTCAGTATTTGGACACCACCGTGGGCGATGGCGCCGAGGCCGTGGCCGGCCAGCAAGTCAAGGTGCACTACACCGGCTGGCTCTTCAACGACGGTACACAGGGCAGCAAGTTCGACTCCAGCAAAGACCGCGGTGACCCCTTTGTGTTCGGCCTGGGCGCCGGCATGGTGATCAAGGGCTGGGACGAAGGCGTGGCCGGCATGAAGGTAGGCGGTGCCCGCACCCTGATCATCCCCGCCGCCCTGGGCTATGGCGCGCGTGGCGCAGGTGGTGTGATCCCGCCCAATGCCACACTCAAATTCGATGTGGAATTGTTGGGCGTGGCCGGCTAAGCACCGCCCGCAACGCCACCAGGCGCCCGGCCCGCTGCGCCCTGCAGCGCCGGGCTCTTGAAAGCGCTTTGATTGCCCCCATCTGCGGGGCAACGTTTTTTATTGGTGCAAGAAAAAAAGCATGTCTGAACAAGCCTCTACCCCCAATCCCGATTCCAACCTGGCATCCAACCAGTCCAGCCACCAGAGCGCTGAAGAACTGGTCGCCGCCCTGAACGCCAACGAGGCCGATGCAATGGCCGCACTGCAGGCCGATCTGGCCGCCCTGCAGGCCAAGAGCTCGGAGATGGCCGACCTGTACCTGCGCGCCAAGGCCGATGCCGAGAACGCCCGCCGCCGCGCCGAAGAAGAAATCAGCAAGGCGCGCAAGTTTGCCGTCGAGGGTTTTGCCGAAAGCCTGCTGCCCGTGGCCGACAGCCTGGAAGCCGGCCTGGTCATCAAAGACGCCACGCCGGAGCAAATCCGCGAAGGCGCCCAAGCCACACTGCGCCAGCTGGTAGCCGCGCTGGAGCGCAACAAGGTGATTGCCATCAACCCGGCGCCCGGCGCCAAGTTCGATCCGCACCAGCACCAGGCCATCAGCGTGGTGCCGTCCGAACTGGAAGCCAACACCGTGGTCAGCGTGCTGCAAAAGGGTTACTCGATTGTGGAGCGTGTGCTGCGCCCGGCTTTGGTCACCGTTGCCGCCCCTAAGTGAAATCGCTGGTCGGCCGCTCTTGAAAGCGGATTAACCGTCCACACGTTATGGCTATCTGAATATTTTTTTTGAATTGAAGCAGGAGTAAATCATGGGAAGAATCATCGGCATTGACCTCGGTACCACCAACAGCTGCGTGGCCATCATGGAGGGCAACACCCCCAAAGTGATCGAGAACGCAGAAGGCGCGCGCACCACGCCTTCCATCATTGCGTACCAGGAAGACGGCGAAGTGCTGGTGGGCGCCTCCGCCAAGCGCCAGTCGGTCACCAACCCCAAGAACACGCTGTACGCAGTCAAGCGCCTGATCGGGCGCAAGTTCTCTGAAAAAGAAGTGCAGAAGGACATCGACCTGATGCCCTACAAGATCGCCGCTGCCGACAATGGCGACGCCTGGGTCGAAGTGCGCGGCAACCGCATGGCGCCCCAGCAGGTCAGCGCCGACATTCTGCGCAAGATGAAGAAGACCGCCGAAGACTACCTCGGCGAAGAAGTCACCGACGCCGTCATCACCGTGCCGGCCTACTTCAACGACGCCCAGCGCCAGGCCACCAAGGACGCTGGCCGCATTGCCGGTCTGGATGTCAAGCGCATCATCAACGAACCCACGGCTGCGGCCCTGGCCTTCGGCCTGGACAAGAACGAAAAGGGCGACCGCAAGATTGCCGTGTACGACCTGGGCGGCGGTACCTTTGACGTGTCCATCATCGAAATCGCCGATGTCGATGGCGAGAAGCAATTCGAAGTGCTGTCCACCAATGGCGACACCTTCCTGGGTGGCGAAGACTTTGACCAGCGCATCATCGACTTCATCATCTCCGAGTTCAAGAAAGAACAAGGCGTGGACCTGGGCAAGGACGTGCTGGCCCTGCAACGCCTGAAAGAGGCCGCAGAAAAAGCCAAGATCGAGCTCTCCAGCAGCTCGCAAACCGACATCAACCTGCCCTACATCACGGCCGATGCATCAGGCCCCAAGCACCTGAGCGTCAAGCTCACCCGCGCCAAGCTGGAAAGCCTGGTCGAGGAGCTGATTGAGCGCACCATTGCGCCCTGCCGCACCGCCATCAAGGACGCCGGCGTCAACGTGGCCGACATCCATGACGTGATCCTGGTCGGCGGTATGACCCGCATGCCCAAGGTGCAGGAAAAAGTGAAAGAGCTGTTTGGCCGTGAGCCGCGCAAGGACGTGAACCCGGATGAAGCCGTGGCCGTCGGTGCCGCCATTCAAGGCCAGGTCTTGAGCGGCGACCGCAAGGACGTGCTGCTGCTGGACGTGACGCCTTTGTCCCTGGGTATCGAAACCCTGGGCGGTGTGATGACCAAGATGATCACCAAGAACACCACCATCCCGACCAAGTTTGCCCAGACCTTTTCTACGGCCGACGACAACCAGCCGGCCGTGACCATCAAGGTGTTCCAGGGTGAGCGCGAGATTGCAGCTGTCAACAAGCTGCTCGGTGAGTTCAACCTCGAAGGCATCCCGCCAGCCGCGCGCGGCACACCGCAGATCGAAGTGTCGTTTGACATTGACGCCAACGGCATTCTGCACGTGGGCGCCAAGGACAAGGGCACCGGCAAGGAAAACAAGATCACCATCAAGGCCAACTCCGGCTTGTCGGAAGCAGAAATCCAGCAAATGGTGAAAGACGC
>JAYVNF010000063.1:0-7184 GCA_043758575.1 Rhodoferax sp. | reverse complement strand
GGATTTTTGTCCAGGGCAAGGCGTAAAACGCAGCAATAGTTCCACTATTGCGAGGCTTTACAACGCCGCCCTGGGCAAAAAGACGCAGTTTTATGTACTGGATAGCGTGCAACACCACGCTACCCCCGGGCAGCAGAAGCGCCCGGGGGATTTGGGCCATCAGCTACGTCATCAGCCAGGCCATCAACTGCACATTGCCCCCCGCCGCCGTGGTGTTGACGGTGATGGTCTGCTCGGCGCAAAAGCGGTACAGGTAATGCGGGCCGCCAGCCTTGGGGCCAGTGCCGCTCAGGCCTTCGCCGCCAAAGGGCTGCACGCCGACCACGGCACCGATCATGTTGCGGTTGATGTAGACGTTGCCGATGTGTGCTGCATGCGCCAGTGCCTGGGCGCGTGAGTCGATGCGGGTTTGCACGCCAAAGGTCAGCCCGTAACCCAGGGCGTTGATCTGCGCCACCACTTCGGAGGGATCGCCCGACCAGCGCACGATTTGCAGCACTGGCCCGAAAATTTCAGACTTCACCTCGGCAATGCTTTTGACTTCAAAGGCATATGGCGCAATCAGGTTGGGCATGGCCTTTTGTGCTGTCGGGTCAGGCTGCACCAACACCTTGGCCTCTTTGGACAAGCGCTGGATCTGGCGCTGGATATTGTCAAAGGCCTCCTGGTCAATCACCGGGCCGACATCGGTAGCCAGCTCGGCCGGGTTGCCCACCACCAGCTCGCGCGCGGCGCCCTGCACCATCTCAATCACGCCATCGGCAATGGATTCGTGCACGCACAGCAGGCGCAGGGCCGAGCAGCGCTGGCCGGCACTGCGAAAAGCGCTCATCACCACCGCATCCACCACCTGTTCGGGCAGGGCCGATGAATCCACCAGCATGGCGTTGATGCCTCCGGTCTCGGCAATCAGCGGCACGATGGCGCCGTCCTTGGCGGCCAGAGCGCGCTGGATGATTTTGGCGACCTGGGTGGAGCCGGTGAACACCACTCCTGCCACGCCCGCTTGTGCCACCAGGGCCGCGCCCACGGTCTCCCCAGTGCCATGCAGCAGTTGCAGCACGTCCAGCGGCACGCCTGCGGCGTGCAGGATCTGCACCGCAGCCAGGGCAATGCCCGGGGTTTGCTCGGCCGGCTTGGTCAACACAGTGTTGCCGGTGGCCAGGGCCGCAGCCACCTGGCCGGCAAAAATGGCCAGCGGGAAATTCCAGGGGCTGATGCAGACCCAGACACCACGCGCGGTC
This sequence comes from Rhodoferax sp., assembly GCA_043758575.1. Lineage (GTDB taxonomy): Bacteria > Pseudomonadota > Gammaproteobacteria > Burkholderiales > Burkholderiaceae_C > Allorhodoferax. The sequence continues at coordinate 5,940 of JAYVNF010000063.1, read as the reverse complement.
AGGCACAGGGTGTTGGTCTCGCCGGTCACGCCAAAGGCAAAAGGCACGGCGTGAACGCCGTGCACCTGCGGCATGGCGATGGGCTGCATGATGCGCTCGGCCTCATCGGCGTAGTAGCGCAGGAAGTCCACCGCCTCACGCACCTCAGCGACGGCGTCGCCCCAGGTCTTGAAAGCCTCCTGGACCAGGATAGCGCACAGCGCCGGGGTAGCGGCCTGCATGGCATCCGCCGCGCGGCGCAGGATGGCGGCGCGGGTGTTGACATCCGTGTGGCTCCAGGCCGCAAAGCTGGCCTGGCTGGATTGAAAAGCGGCCGCGAGACGCGCCATATCGGCCACGGCCACTTGCGGTACGGCCGTGCTCTGCAATGCAGCCAGCAGGGGCGAGCGCATGGCCGGCACGGTGAGGTCCAGGCCGGTGCTGTTGCGACGTGCACCGGCGTGCGTGCCAAACAGGCCCAGCGGCATGGGCAGCGAGGACAGCGGCTCCAAGCGCAAAGGCGAGATCAACAGCTCGTCCATGTTCACCGACTCGTCGGCCATCTGGTGCACAAAGGAGGAGTTGGCGCCGTTCTCCAGCAGGCGGCGCACCAGGTAGGCCAAGAGGTCGCGGTGGGCGCCCACGGGCGCATAGACGCGGCAGGACACCGTGGGGTTCTTCAGCACCTCGCGGTACACGCCCTCGCCCATGCCATGCAGGCGCTGCAGCTCAAACGGCCCGCCGCTACGCGCGGCCATTTGCAGGATGGCGGCAATGGTGGCAGCGTTGTGGGTGGCGAACTGCGGGTAGATGGCATCGGGCGCATCCAGCAGGCGCCGGGCGCAGGCGAGATACGACACATCGGTGTGGTGCTTGTGGGTGAACACCGGGTAGGCCGGCAATCCCATCTCCTGCGCGCGCTTGATCTCGGCGTCCCAGTACGCGCCCTTGACTAGGCGGCACATCAGGCGCACCTTGTGCTGGCGCGCCAGGGCGGTGAGGTGCGCGATCAGCTCCAGCGAGCGGGTCTGGTAGGCCTGCAGGGCCAGGCCAAAACCGCTCCACTGCGGGTAGTGCTGGGCCACGCGCCGGATCAGCGCGCTAAACACTTCCAGCGACAGCTCCAGCCGGTCCACCTCTTCGGCGTCAATCGTCAGATTCAGGTTGGCGCGCGCCGCCATTTCGCACAGGCCCCAGACCCGGGGCACCAGCTCAATCATGACGCGCTGGCTTTGCGCGTCTTCGTAGCGCGGGTGCAGGGCACTGAGCTTGATGGAGATGCCGTCGTTGCGCTCCGGCGCGCGGCCACTGTTGCTATGGCTCGCAATAAAGGCAATCGCCTGGGTGTAGCTGTCCAGGTAGCGCAGGGCATCGGCATCGGTGCGAGCACCTTCGCCCAGCATGTCATACGAGTAAGTGAGATTGGCGTGCTGCTTGCGGGCGGCATTGGCCTCCTGCATGGCCTCGGCCATGGTCTGGCCCAACACGAACTGGCGGCCCAGCAGTTGCACGGCGCGCAGGGTAGCAGCCACCACGGTTTTAGCGCCCAGCTTGGCCATGAGGCCGGGCTCGGTCTGCGGGCCCTGACCACTCTGGGGGTCGGGCAGAAAGTGTTTGGACAGTGCGATGGCGGTGCTGGACAGGCGCGAGAGCACCTTGTCACCGCTGCTCTCAAAGTCGGCCCGGCCCAATTGGTCGGCGGTGAGCGCAATGGCGGTTTCGGCGTCCGGCACGCGCAAGAGGGCCTCGGCCAGGCGCATCAGGGCCAGGCCTTCGGCGCTGGAGATGGGGTACTCGCGCAACAAGCTTTCCATGGCCCAGAACGGCGGTGGGTTGTCTCGCACGGCCTGCACCCAGGGGCTGGCAGCCTTGGCAGCGGCGGCCCAGTCCAGGCCGGTGGTCACCACCTGCAGGTGTTGCGCCACCACCTCGTTCTCGGTGCGGTAAGGAAAGGGCAGCTGAGCATGAATAAGCAAGGGAATCTCCTGGGATTAGCAACAAACACGATCTTCTTGGATTTAAGAATGAATTGCTGACTGATTTTTGTGTTTAATTTAGATTTATATTCTGCAATCTGAATGAACATCAGATATGATCAACTTAGATCAAAAACACTTAAATTCTGATCAAGTTCATCAGAATTGACTTAGGATTGGGCTTCTCCATAGTGAATGTTTCAACCCTATCCGGGCCGTCCTGGTTATTTGTGAACACCGCTGCCTTGCCCTTGCCCCTTCTTACAGGCCGAATACCACCATGAACCAGGCTACCAACGGCCGCGCAGACCTTGATCGGATTGACCTGAAAATCCTCAGCTGCCTGCAGCAGGATGGACGCATGTCCAACCTCAAGCTGGCCGAGACCGTGGCCCTGTCGCCCACGGCCGTGCTGTCGCGGGTGCAGCGCCTGACCAAGGACGGCTACATCCTGGGTTACGAAGCACGCTTGAACCCGATCAAGCTGGATGCCGGCATGACGGTGTTTGTGGAAGTGCTGCTGGACCGCACCACGCCCAATGTGTTTGACGCCTTCAAGGTGGCGGTACAGGTGCATGGTGAGATTCAGGAATGCCATATGGTGGCCGGTGGTTTTGACTACCTGCTCAAGACCCGCATCTCCGACATGGGCGCCTACCGCGACTTTGCCGGCACCGTGCTATGGCAGCTGCCCGGCGTGCGCGAGACGCGCACCTATGCGGTGATGGAAGAAGTCAAGAACACTACGCACCTGAAACTGGATTAGCGCAATAGGGCAACAACCCCGCGCCGGGCCGCCCCAAGCGGGGTTAGCCCCCCTGGGGGGCAGCGAACCACGCGAAGCGGGAAGCGTGGGGGCCTAACGCCCACCAAAAATCGCGCTGCCGACCCGCACCATGGTGCTGCCGGCATGCACTGCAGCTTCCAGATCCGCTGTCATGCCCATGGACAGGGTGTCCAGCTCCAAGCCCTGTGCATTGAGTGCGTCCAGCAGCTCCCGCGCCTGGGCGTGCACAGCGCAGGCCGTGGCAAAGTCGGGCGTCGGTTCGGGAATGGTCATCAGGCCACGCAGCCGCAGCCGGGGCAAAGCCTGGATTTGCCGCGCCAATGCCAGCGCCGCCTCGGGCGCCACACCGCCCTTGTTGGCGCCGCCATCGATATTCACCTGAATGCACACCTGCAGCGGCGCTTTGTCCAGGGGCCGCTGCTCGCTCAGGCGCTGCGCGATTTTCAGGCGGTCTACCGTGTGCATCCAATCGAAGTGTTCGGCCACCAGCCGCGTCTTGTTGCTCTGCACCGGGCCTATGCAGTGCCACTGCAGCGGCAGGTCTGCCAGTGCCGTGATTTTGTCCACCGCCTCCTGGATATAGTTCTCACCAAAAGCGCTCTGGCCTGCGGCATGGGCCTGGCGCACGGCGTCGGTGCCAAAGGTTTTGGAAACCGCCAGCAGCGTGACCGACTCCACGGGGCGGGCGCAGGCCTGGCAGGCCGCTGCAATACGGCTCTGCACCCGTTGAATGTTGTCGGCAATCATGGTCATAATCGCCCAAGCGTACCAAACAACATCAAGCGAGAGAGGACTTTGTGGATATCACCCAATTGCTGGCCTTCAGTGTCAAAAACAAGGCCTCGGATCTGCACCTCTCTGCCGGCCTGCCGCCCATGATCCGCGTGCACGGAGACGTGCGGCGCATCAATGTGGAGCCGCTGGACCACAAGCAGGTGCACAGCATGGTGTATGACATCATGAACGACACCCAGCGCAAGCACTACGAAGAGTTTCTGGAGATTGACTACTCGTTTGAGATTGACGGCCTGGCGCGTTTTCGGGTCAACGCCTTCAACCACCAGCGCGGCGCTGGCGCCGTGTTCCGGACCATCCCCAGCAAGATCCTGTCGCTGGAGCAGCTCAACGCACCCAAGATTTTTGGCGAGCTGGCGCTCAAGCCACGCGGCATGGTGCTGGTCACCGGCCCCACCGGCTCAGGCAAGTCCACCACCCTGGCGGCGATGGTCAACTACCTCAATGAAACCGAGTTCGGCCACATCCTCACGGTGGAAGACCCGATCGAGTTTGTGCACGAGTCCAAAAAATGCCTGGTCAACCAGCGCGAGGTCGGGCCCCACACCCTGTCGTTTGCCGCCGCCCTGAAGTCGGCGCTGCGGGAAGACCCGGACGCGATTCTGGTGGGCGAAATGCGCGACCTGGAAACCATACGCCTGGCCATGACGGCGGCCGAGACAGGCCACCTGGTGTTTGGCACACTGCACACCTCCAGTGCCGCCAAAACCATTGACCGGATCATTGACGTGTTCCCGGCCGAAGAAAAAGAGATGGTGCGGGCCATGCTGTCGGAGTCGCTGCAGGCGGTGATCTCGCAGACCCTGTGCAAAACCAAAGACGGCCAGGGCCGCGTGGCGGCCCACGAAATCATGCTGGGCACCAGCGCCATCCGCAACCTGATCCGCGAGGCCAAGGTGGCGCAGATGTACTCCAGCATCCAGACCGGCAACAGCGTAGGCATGCAGACCCTGGACCAGAACCTGGCCGACCTGGTCAAGCGCAACATCATCAGCCCGGCGGAAGCACGCGGCAAAGCCAAGATCCCCGAAAACTTCCCAGGCTAGCCTGGGGAATTTCAGCAAAATTTCCCAGGGTAGAAAAATTATGGAACGCGATCAGGCCACCAAGTTCATCAACGATTTGCTCAAGCTGATGATCAGCCGCAACGGCAGCGACTTGTTCATCACCTCGGACTTCCCACCGGCCATCAAGGTAGACGGCAAGATCACCAAGGTGTCACCGCAGCCGCTCAACGCCACCCACACACTGGCCTTGGCGCGCTCCATCATGAGCGACAAGCAGATCGCCGAGTTCGAGCGCACCAAGGAAGGCAACTTTGCCATCTCGCCGCCCGGCGTGGGGCGTTTTCGGGTGAATGTGTTTATCCAGCAGGGCAAAGTCGGGCTGGTGCTGCGGGTGATCCCCGCCATCCTGCCCTCCATCGACGGCCTGGGTGTGCCCCAGGTGCTGAAAGAAATTGTGCTGTCCAAGCGGGGCCTGTGCATTCTGGTGGGCTCCACCGGCTCTGGCAAATCCACCACGCTGGCGGCCATGGTGGACTGGCGCAACGAGAATTCCTGGGGCCACATCATCACCATCGAAGACCCGGTGGAGTTTGTGCACGCTCACAAAAACTGTGTGGTCACGCAGCGCGAAGTGGGCCTGGACACCGACAGCTGGGAGGCCGCCCTCAAGAACACCTTGCGCCAGGCCCCGGATGTGATTTTGATGGGCGAAATCCGTGACCGCGAGACCATGGAACACGCGGTTGCCTTCTCGGAAACCGGCCACCTGTGCCTGGCCACCTTGCATGCCAACAGCGCCAACCAGGCGCTGGACCGCATCATCAACTTCTTCCCCGAAGAGCGGCGCAGCCAGCTGCTGATGGACCTGTCGCTGAACCTGAAGTCGCTGATCTCGCAGCGCCTGATCCCCAAGCAGGACGGCAAGGGCCGGGTGGCGGCGGTGGAGGTGATGATCAATTCTCCACTGATATCGGACCTGATCTTCAAGGGCGATGTCACCGAGGTGAAAGAGATCATGAAAAAGAGCCGCAACCTGGGCATGCAGACCTTTGACCAGGCCTTGTTTGACCTGTACGAGGCCCATGCCATCACCTACGAGGACGCGCTGCGCAATGCCGACTCGCTCAACGACCTGCGCCTGCAAATTAAACTCAATAGCCAGCGCGGCAAGTCGCAAGACCTGAGCGCCGGTACCGAAAATTTTGCCATCATGTAATTTATGTCCAGCATCAACGCCAAAACCTACGAATCCGTCCCTCCTCTCTCGGTTGCCTTTTTGGGCCTGGGCGTCATGGGTTACCCCATGGCCGGCCACCTGGCGCGCGCCGGTCACCAGGTCACGGTCTACAACCGCACGGCGGCCAAGTCCGAGGCCTGGCTGGCCGAATTTGCATCT
>JAYVNF010000062.1:0-2268 GCA_043758575.1 Rhodoferax sp. | reverse complement strand
CCTCGGCAAGGGTTGCAAGCGTTCGTGCCATTGCCCGGTTCTCCCGTCGTGGAAAGTGACAGGATACCTTAAAATATTCGTTAAGTGACGAGTATTGCGGCTAGCCCGGTACCGCCAAAGCGCCGCGTGGTGGAGGCATCGGCCTGGCTGAAGGACTGGAACAGGCGGCTGCACTGCTCGGCGGTCATGCCAATGCCGGAGTCCTGCACCCAAAAGTGCAGGCGCAGCGCCTCGGTCGTTTGCGACTCCAGCGCCAGCCCCACCACCACGTCGCCCTGCTGGGTGAACTTGAGCGCATTGCTACCCAGGTTGGTGAGGATTTGGCCCAGGCGCAAGGGGTCGCCCATGAGCGTGGCGGGCAGCTCGGCCGGGATGTTGAAATGCAGGCCCACGCCCGCCTCCACCGCCTTCAGGCTGAGCAGACCGGCCAACTGGGCCAGCACATCTTCGAGCCGGAAGGCGATGCACTCCATGCCCAGCTTGCCGGCCTCGATCTTGGAGAAGTCCAGGATGTCGTTGATGATGCCCAGCAGGTTGACTGCCGAGCGGTTGACCTTGTCCACATAGCCGCGCTGCTTGGGGTTCAACTCCGTGCCCAGGGCCAGGTGGCTCATGCCGATGATGGCATTCATGGGAGTGCGGATTTCATGGCTCATATTGGCCAGGAAGTCGCTCTTGGCGCGGGTGGCGTCCTCGGCCCGCTCCTTGGCCTCCAGCAGCGCCTGCGCCACCTGGCGCTGCTCCGAGATGTCTACCACCACCCCCACCAGGTTGACCACGCGGGCGGTCTCATCGCGAATCGCGGTGACCGCCACATCCACCCACAAAATGCCGCCCCCACCGTCGATGTAGCGCTTTTCCAGGCGGTAGCGGTCGTCGTCGCCGCGCAGCAGCCGGTCGCGGCACTCGCGCTCCTGGGCCAGATCCTGGGGGTGTGAAAAGTCCAGAAAGTCCAATGCCTCGCAGTCCTCGTGCGAACGCTGAAGCATGGCGCACAGGCGCTGGTTGAAGCGCAGCAGCCGACCCTCGGTGTCGGCAAAGAAAATGCCGTTGCTGGCGCGCTCAAAAATGGTTTGCAGATGGGCCTGGTTTTCATTCAGTTCGCGGGTGCGTTCCAGCACGCGCAGCTCCAGGTCGGCGTTTTGCTTGGCAATGACACGCTGGCTGTGCGTAACCTGCTGCACCAGCTGCTGGAAGCCGCTTTGCAGGGTGCGCATCTCCAGGCTGCCCGCATGCTCCATGCGAATCGCCTGGTCCACGCCGCAATGCACCATGTCCGAGACCTGGCGCGCAAACAGGGTCAGGGGTTTGACCATCAGCGACTGCACCAGCAGCAGCAACATGCCGGCCAGGAACACCATTTGCACCGCAATCGACAGGCCAATGCCCAAGCCCACCGAGGTCAGCCGCTGCCACACAATCTCCTGGCTGGAGGCCAGTCGCAAGGTGCCGACCTGCTGCTGCGAACCGCCCGAGTTCTGGTGCGTGAGCTGCATGGACACCGACAGCAGCGTATCGCGGGCCAGCTGCGGGTCGGGCCGGCCCAGCTCCATGACCACCTTGGCGTCTTCATCGAGGATTTGCACATAGGCCACGAAGGGGTGTTCACGCAGACCCTCGGCAATCGACTTGAGCAAGGGCCGCTGCACGTCCCACAGCGCCGTCTCGGCGCTGGGCGCCGAGGTCTTCACCAGAAACACCAGGGTGGAGAACACCTCCTGGCGGATACGGCCCAGCTCCATGTAGAGCTGCAGCCCGGTCACGCTGGCCACGAACACCAGGTACACCAGCAGCAGGCGCTGCAAAAACAGCTGGCGCAGCGGCCGCACGCCAGGCGCTGGGGCGGCGTGCGCTAGCAATGGAGCTCCGTGGGTGCCCACGCACGGGGCTTAGTGCTTGCACCCCATGGGTTCAATCACACCCACCTTGAAGTGCTGGTAGAAATCGGGCCGCTTGTAGAGTTTGAAGAGGGCTGTGTCGAATTGCTTGGCCAGCGCATGCCCCTCCTCGGTATTTTGAAAAGCCCAGTACACATCCTGCTGCGACACCGGCTTTTTGTAGTCCACCTGCATATTGTCGAAGGCATTCACGTTTTGAAAGGCACGTGTGCCGGATGCCTTCTCCACCACAAAGGCGTCCAGCCGGCCCTTCATCAGTTTCTCCACATTGGCCTCGTCGCTAAGTCATTGTTAATAAATAACTTGTTCAATATTCCATGATCGAGTAGTCTCCGATGTATGGAAATTGATTCGCCTGTTAGTCAGCGCT
>JAYVNF010000061.1:0-7215 GCA_043758575.1 Rhodoferax sp. | reverse complement strand
CAAGTCCGCAGTCCGGAGTTTGATGTGAATCAATATATTGGAAGCTGCGGCCCAGCCGTTTAGGTCCATAATTGATTTCAATCAGGTAACCAACCGGTGACACACAAAATGAAGGTCTCCTCCACTGACGTGGCACATTCGCCGATTGCCATCCACGCAATCGAGATGAATTCCAACACCATCAAGGTGGCCTGCTCCAACTGCAATTTGCGCGAGTTGTGCATGCCGCTGGGCCTGAGCCCGGTGGAGCTGGAGCGCATTGACGATGTGGTGGCCAACCGGCGCAAGGTCAAGCGTGGCACCCCCCTGTTTCGCAACGGTGAAAAGTTCACCAGCCTGTACGCCATTCGCACCGGATTTTTCAAAACCTGTGTGGCCTCCGAAGATGGCCGCGACCAGGTCACCGGCTTTCAGATGGCCGGTGAGATCGTCGGTCTGGACGGCATCGTCCACGACCACCATACCTGCGATGCGATTGCACTGGAAGACGCAGAAGTGTGTGTCATGCCCTTTGACCGCATTGAAGAGCTGTCGCGCGAAGTCAATGCCCTGCAGCGCCATGTGCACAAGATCATGAGCCGCGAGATCGTGCGCGAGAACGGCGTCATGCTGCTCTTGGGCAGCATGCGCGCGGAGGAACGTTTGGCGGCGTTTTTGCTCAACCTGGTGCAGCGCTTGCATGCACGCGGCTTTTCACAGTCCGAGTTGATTTTGCGCATGACGCGCGAAGAAATCGGCAGCTACCTGGGCCTGAAGCTGGAGACCGTGAGTCGCACCTTTTCCAAGTTTGTGGAAGAAGGCATTGTCGAGGTCAAACAACGCCATGTGCGCATCCTGAACGCAGACAAGCTCAAGGACATTGTCAACCCCAAGGTCTGCAACTAATCAGGGCGCATCCGCCGGCTTGGGCACACCGGTGGCCGCATGGTTTCTGGCCGCCATGGCCGGCGCTGCGCTGGAGGGGGTTCCCCCCAAAGTCTTGTTGATCTCCAGCCCCTTTTGGTAGTAGTTCTCGTCCATCACTGGATCGGGGCGCGTCACCGCCAGATACAGCGTGAAAAAGCTGGCCACCACCACCACGGCGGGGCCACCAAACACCATCCAGACATGGCCGAACTTCCACCAGGGTTGCGGTGCGTCAGAGAACGGCGTTTGTGTGCTGTGGTTCATGGTGTTTACTGCTGTGCAGGCGCGTTGTTGGACAAGCCCCAGACATAGGAGGCCAGCACATGGATTTGTGCTTCGCTCAGTTTGCCTTCCTGTGCCGGCATGATGTTGGTCTTGCCATTGGTCACCATGGCGATGATGGCGTTCTCACCATAACCATGCAGCCAGATGTTGTCGGTCAGGTTGGCAGAGCCCACGGCCTGCATGCCCTTACCGTCCACACCGTGGCAGGCGGCACAGACACCGAATTTCTCCTTGCCCAGGTTGGCGCGCACAGAGTCGTGCGGGCTGCCGGACAGGCTGAGCACATAGTTGGCCACGTTCTTCACGTCATCCGAGGTGCCCACCGCGGCGGCCATGCTGGGCATATTGCCCACACGGCCCTTGGTGATGCTTTCGACGATCTTTTCGGGCGTGCCGCCGTGCAGCCAGTCGTTATCGGTCAGGTTGGGGAAACCCTTGCCGCCATGGGCGTCGGAACCATGGCACTGCGAGCAGTTGTTCATGAACAGGCGCTCGCCAATGGCGTGGGCTTGCGGATCCTTGGACACGTCTTCGACCTTCATGGCCATGAACTTGGCGTAGATAGGGGCAACTTCGGCATCGCCCTTGGCCACTTCGGCTTCAAACTGGCCGTGCGAGGTCCAGCCAGAGCTGCCAGGGCGGCTACCCAGACCGGGGTAGAGGTAGAGGTAGACGGCCGCAAACAGGATGGTGATGATGAACAGACCCACCCACCAGCGTGGCAGCGGGTTGTTCATCTCACGCAGGTCACCGTCCCAGACGTGGCCGGTCGTGTTGTCACTGGCCGTCATGGCCCGCGCCTTGCCGCTGAACCACAGCAGCAATGCACAGGCGGCGATGGAAATAATGACAATTCCGGTCACGTAGACGGACCAAAAATTACTTGTAAAGTCACTCATGATGAATCCTATGGGTGTGGTTCAGTCTTGCTGAAAGGGCAGATTGGCGGCTTCAGAAAAATCATCTGCGCGCCGCTTGGACCAGGCCCACCACACAATTCCAATAAATGCGCCAAAGCTGACCAGGGTCGCGATGGCACGCAAGGTGTTGACGTCGAATTCCATATCGGTCTCCGATGCTTTATTTCAGGGCCAGGCCCAGGGACTGCAGGAAGGCAATCACAGCCTCCAACTCCGTCTTGCCCTTGACCTCTTCCACCGACTTGGCAATTTGCTCATCGGTGTAGGGCACGCCGACCTTGCGCAGACCGGCCATGTGCGCCGGCATCACTTCAGCGTCCACCAGATTCTTGGCCAGCCAAGGGTAGGCAGGCATGTTGGACTCGGGCACCACATCGCGCGGATTGGTCAGGTGGATGCGATGCCATTCATCGCTGTACTTGGCACCCACGCGGGCCAGGTCCGGTCCGGTGCGCTTGCTACCCCATTGGAAGGGGTGGTCATAGACTGACTCGCCCGCCACCGAGTAGTGGCCGTAGCGCAGGGTTTCCGCACGGAAGGGGCGAATCATCTGCGAGTGGCAGTTGTAGCAGCCTTCACGGGTGTAGATGTCACGACCGGCCAACTGCAGGGCCGTGTAGGGCTGCACACCCTTGATCGGCTCGGTGGTGGACTTCTGGAAGAACAGGGGCACGATTTCCACCAGGCCGCCAAACAGCAGCACGATGAGAATCAGCACGATCATCAGGAAGTTGTTGGTCTCGATCTTCTCGTGCGACAGACCGGAATTGTGATTGTTGGACATTTTGTAGGTTTCCTTCAAGCGTGGGCGACGGAGGTTGGCACTTCAACGCTCACAGCGCGGCCCCGTGTGGTGGTCATGAAGGTATTCCACAGCATGATCACCATACCGGTCAGGTACAGCAGCCCGCCCAGCAGACGCAGCACATAGAAGGGGTAGGTTGCCTTCACGCTTTCCACAAAGGTGTAGGTCAGGGTGCCGTCCGGGTTGATGGCGCGCCACATCAGGCCCTGCATCACGCCGGCAATCCACATGGCGGCGATGTAAATCACGATACCGATGGTGGCGGTCCAGAAGTGCACCTCCACTGCCTTGACGCTGTACATCTGCTTTTGGCCAAACAGCTTGGGGATCAGGTAGTACATGGAACCCATGGTCACCAGACCGACCCATCCCAGGGCGCCGGAGTGCACGTGGCCCACGGTCCAGTCGGTGTAGTGGCTCAGGGCGTTGACGGTCTTGATGGACATCATCGGGCCTTCGAAGGTCGACATGCCGTAGAAAGACAGGGACACGATCAGGAAACGCAGGATCGGGTCGTCACGCAGCTTGTGCCAGGCGCCCGACAGGGTCATCACGCCGTTGATCATGCCGCCCCAGCTGGGAGCCAGCAGGATCAGGGAGAACACCATGCCAACGGACTGGGTCCAGTCAGGCAGCGCGGTGTAATGCAGATGGTGCGGACCCGCCCACATGTAGGTGAAGATCAGCGCCCAGAAGTGGACGATGGACAGGCTGTAGCTGTAAACCGGGCGTCCAGCTTGCTTGGGGATGAAGTAGTACATCATGCCCAGAAAGCCTGCGGTCAGGAAGAAGCCCACCGCATTGTGGCCGTACCACCATTGCACCATGGCATCCTGCACACCGGCATAGGCCGAGTAAGACTTCATGGGACCGACCGGGATCTCGGCGCTGTTGACCAGGTGCAGCAGTGCCACCGCCAGGATAAAGGCTCCGTAGAACCAGTTGGCCACGTAAATGTGGCGCACCTTGCGGGTACCGACCGTGCCAAAGAACACCACGGCAAAAGCCACCCAGACCAGAGTGATCAGGATGTCAATCGGCCATTCCAGTTCGGCGTACTCCTTGCCGGAGGTGTAACCCAGGGGCAGGGAGATGGCGGCCAGCAGAATGACCAGCTGCCAGCCCCAGAAGGTGAAGGCCGCCAGCTTGTCGCTGAAGATGCGCACCTGGCAAGTGCGCTGCACCACGTAATAGCAGGTGGAGAAAAGTCCACAACCGCCGAAGGCAAAAATCACCGCATTGGTATGCAGCGGACGCAAGCGGCCATAGGTGAGCCAGGGGATACCGAGATTGAGCTCGGGCCAAGCCAACTGGGCGGCGATGATGACGCCGACCAGCATGCCCACCACCCCCCATACCACCGTCATCACGGCGAATTGCCGAACAACGGTATCGTTGTATAGCTCGGCTTTCTGATTTGCAAATGCCATAGTTACCTCTTCTTGAATTGCTTTGACTCGAGTTTCTTGTCAGACACCTGATTGTGGGTTGACACACATCAAAGCCTTACAAAAAACACTGCTACTTTCTGAGAATATCCGCGAACGCTTCGCGAGCCTTTCACGAATCTTTCAAAATTCGCTCACCCTCACGCTCTATGTCTTCAAACTGCCCCCTGTCAATGGCCCACCACAGCCCACCGATGATGCAATACACCAGCGCCACCGAGAGCGGAATCAGTAAATACAGGATGTCCACTTAAATCCTTTCAAGCATCGAAGCTTTGCCCGTCAGACGCAATGCATTGGCGACCACCACCAGGGAACTGCTGGCCATGCCCAGGCCCGCCAACCAGGCCGGCAGCAGGCCCATGACGGCCAGCGGGACACAGGCCGTGTTGTACAGCAAGGCCCACCACAGGTTCTGGCGCACCACGGCCATGGTCTTGCGGGCCAGCAGCACGGCATGCGCCACGGCCATCAGCTGGTCCCCCATGACCACAAAATCAGACTGCGCCTGGGCCAACGGCACGGCCCGGCCGAAGGCAAACGAGACATGGGCGCCGGCCAGCACCGGCCCATCATTGAGCCCATCGCCCACCATGGCAACCTTGTGGCCCTGGGCTTGTACATCCCGCAGCACGGCAAGCTTGTCCGCCGGGGAACAGCCACCACGTGCCTGCACGATGCCAACCTCTGCCGCGATACGCGCCACGGACTGGGCAGCGTCCCCCGACAGCAGTTGCACCTGCAGCCCGGCCTGGTGCAGTGCGGCCACGGCCCGCGCCGCCTCGGCCCGCAGCACCTCGCGCACTTCAAAGGTCGCCAACCAGCCCCGTTCATCACTCAAGTAAACCCGCAAACTGTCGCCAGTCTGCGGCGCCAGGCCGCACCACCGGGCCGATCCCAGGCGCAAGCGTGACGGTGCCGGTGCTGCGGCAGGCAGCGCGCCAGGCAGTGCAGCAGGCGCTGCGCCTGCCGCCGGTGCAGGCGCCCTTGCCGGCGCGTTGACCGTACCAACCGCGCTCGGCTGGGTCAGGCCCTCCAGCCCGAGGCCGGCGGATTCGGTGACCCCCTCACAGCGCCAGGCTGCTGCCTGGTGCACCGGCAGCTGCGCCGCCCGCACCAGCGCCTTCGAGGCCGGGTGCAGGGAATGGCTGGCCAAGGCAACGGCCATTTGCAAGGCTTGCGCAGGGTGAACGCCTGCGCGCACCTCCATAGCGCCCAGCGCCATGGCGTCCTCGGTCAACGTTCCGGTCTTGTCAAAGACCACGGTGTCCACTTCGGACAGGGCCTGCAAGGCCTGCAAATTGCGCACCAGCACACCCTGGCGCGCCAGATTGCCGGCAGCAGCCAGCATCGCCGCCGGTGTGGCCAACGAGAGCGCGCAGGGGCAGGTCACCACCAGCACGGCCACGGCCACCATCAAGGCGCGCTCGGGATCGGTCGGCCACCACCACAGGCAGGACAGTGCAGCCGCCAGCAGCACTGCAACCAAAAAAGGCTTGGCTAGCCGGTCGGCCAAAGCGGCACTGCCGGGCTTGGTGGTGGAAGCGCTTTGCATCAGGGCCACGATCTGGGCAAAGCGGGTCTGCGCGCCCACGCCTTGCACACGCACCTGCACCGTGGCACTCAGGTTGTGGCTGCCGGCCACGACTGCGGCGCCCACCCCGCGCAGCAAGGCGTGCGATTCACCTGTCAGCAAGGCCTCGTCCACCAGGGTCTGGCCCTGCTCCACCACGCCGTCGGCGGCAAAAGCTTCGCCCGGGTGTACCCGCACCAAGTCGCCCACGGACAGGCGGCGCACCGCCACCCGCTCGAAGACGCCCTGCGCATTCTGGCGCTCCAGGCTGTCGGGCAGGCGGTTCATCAACGCCTCCAGTGCGCCAGCCGTGCGGTCGCGCAGGCGCAGCTCCAGCCAACGCCCGGTCAGCAAGAAAAAGACGAACATGGTGAGCGAATCAAAGTACACCTCGCGCCCGAACGCGCCGTGCGGCACCAAGGTACCCAGGGTGCTGACCGCAAAGGTGATGCCTATGCCGATGGCCACCGGCAAATCCATGCTGATGCTGCCCCGGCGCAGGTCGCGCCAAGCGTTGCTGAAAAACTGGCCGCAGGAAAACAGCATCACCGGCAGCGCCAGCAGCCAGGAGGCCCAGCGCAGCAGTTGCTCCATCTCGGCCGACAGGTCGCCGCGGTGGGCAATATAGGCCGGGTAGGCGTACATCATCACCTGCATCATGCACAAGCCAGCCACCAGCCAGCGCCACAAGGCCCGGCGCGCCTCCTTGCGGCGGCGCTCTGCGGCAAACACATCGTTGGCAGGCACGGCACGGTAGCCACGGGACTGGATGGCCTGCATCCAGGCCGAGGGCTGCACCTGCTGCGCATTCCAGACCACGCGGGCGCGCTGGCTGCCCGCGCTCACCTGCACCTGCAGCACGCCGGGCACGGCAGCAATCGCTTCTTCCACGGTAAAGCTGCAGGCGGCGCAGTGCATGCCTTCGATGACCACGCTGGACTCCCAGCTAGCCGGCGCGCCGCTGGCGGGCCGGCTAAAGGCGCTCCACTCCTGCGCATCGTCCAGCAACTGCAAGGCAGCACTGCTGTGCGGCGCCAGGGGAAACAACGGTGAGGACATAGTGCGTAGTGTGCCCGTTGTGGGGCGGCAGGTCTTGATTCAAATCAAGTCACAACCAAGCACCGCGCATCTCCCGCAGACCATTACAAATCGAGGCTGGCGATGGAGTCTTCCTGGTACTTGCTGCGTATTTGCTCGACATCGTCCCAGGCATTCAAAAACGCCCTCACGCAGGCCGGATCAAAGTGGCTGCCGGCGCCGTTGTTGAGGAAGTCCACC
>JAYVNF010000060.1:0-20864 GCA_043758575.1 Rhodoferax sp. | reverse complement strand
CCTGAGCCCGCAAGTTCCCGGCAGCCGCGACTGGCTGGCGCACTGCGGCTCGCTGAGCAAGGTGCTGAGCCCGGGGCTGCGGGTGGGCTGGATGATTGCCCCGCCCGAGCTGCTGGCGCGGGCCACCATGTGCAAGCAGTTCAGCGACGCCCACACCAGCACCTTTGCCCAGGCCACCGCCGCCCAGTACCTCAAGGCCGGACGCATGCCGGCCACGCTGGCCCATGTGCGCCAGGTCTATGCCGAGCGCGCCCAGGCCATGGGCCAGGCCTTGCGCCGCGAACTGGGCGATGCGATTGATTTTGTGCAGCCCCAGGGTGGGCTGTTTTTCTGGGCGCGCCTGACTGGCGCGCGCGGCCAGTTGAACGACGGCGCGGAGTTTGCCAAGCGTGCGATTGAGCACGGTGTGGCCTTTGTGCCCGGCGTGCCCTTCTATGCTGCCAACCCGGATACCTCCTCGCTGCGCCTGAGCTTTGCCACCGCCGATGTGGCGCGCATCGAAGAGGGCATAGCCCGCTTGGCCAAGGCGCTGCAAACATAGCGCCCAAATGGCTTTAGGAACCGGGTGCAGGGTTTCTTCAAATCGGGTTGAATGGCGGCATTATGAAAAAACACATCAAGATTGATTTCGTCTCCGACGTCTCCTGCCCCTGGTGCGCCATTGGCCTGCAGTCCCTGCAAACGGCGCTGCAGCATCTGGAAGGCGAACTGGACGCTGAGTTGACCTTCCAGCCCTTTGAGCTCAACCCGCAGATGGTGGCCGAGGGCGAGAACATCACCGAACACCTGGCCAAAAAATACGGCTCCACGCCCGAGCAGGCGGCCGGCGCGCAGGAGAACATCCGCGCGCGTGGTGCGGCGCTGGGTTTTGTCTTCAATATGGACAAGCGCGGCCGCATCTACAACACCTTCAATGCGCACCGCTTGCTGCATTGGGCCGAAGGCGAGGGCGAGGGCAAACAGGCTGCGCTGAAAAAAGCGTTGCTGACGGCTTATTTCACCGACGGCGAGAACCCCAGCGACACGGCGCTGCTGGTGCGCGTGGCCGGCTCCGTGGGGCTAGACAGCGCACGGGCTCAGGCCATTCTGGACAGCGATGAGTTTGCCGATGAAGTGCGGGAGCAGGAACGCTTTTACCAGCAGGCTGGCATCAACTCGGTGCCTGCCATCATCCTGAACGACAAGCACCTGATTTCAGGCGGCCAGCCGCCCGAAGTGTTTGAGCAGGCGCTGCGGCAGATTGCCGGAATTTAACGCAGCACGCTGAGCAAGCGGTCCAGCCCGCCGCTGTTGATGGCCACGTGGGCCTTCTCGCGCACCGCTGGTTTGGCGTGGTAGGCCACGGACAGGCCGGCAACACCCATCATGGGCAGGTCGTTGGCGCCGTCGCCCATGGCAATGGTTTGTTCCATGGGAATGCCTAAGAGAGACGCCACTTCCAGCAGCGTGCGGCGTTTCTCGGCGCCGTCGCAGATGTCGCCCCAGGGCTGGTCCACCATGCGCCCGGTGAGCACGCCGCAGCTGGGTCCACTTTCTACTTCCAGCACATTGGAGCGCGCGTAGTCGATGTTCAATCGCTCGCGGATGCGGTCGGTAAAAAAGGTAAAGCCACCTGACACCAGCAGCATCTTCAGGCCAGCATCTTTGCAAGCCGCCACCAGCTCGGCCGCGCCCGGATTGAGCTGCAGGCGCTGCGTGTAGACCTCTTCCATGTGGGCCACGGTCACGCCCTTGAGCAGGGTCACACGCTGGCGCAGGCTGTCTTTGTAGTCTGTGATTTCGCCGCGCATGGCGGCCTCGGTAATGGCAGCCACCTCGGCCTTGCGCCCGGCGGCGTCCGCAATCTCATCAACGCATTCGATGTTGATGAGGGTGGAGTCCATGTCAAAGGCGATGAGCTTGAAGTCACGCAAGTGCAAAGGCGGGGAGATGCCCTGGAGGACCAGGCCGGGTTCGGTTTCGATGGCGAAATGCATGCAGTACTTTGAAAAATTGAAAAGGGGCAGCTTGTTCAGGTGCAAGTGCAGGTTTTGATAGTGCTCAAGGCACGGGCGTAGGCACAGTGTCAAACCAGTTTTCCAGCCGCAGGCCTTGTACGCTCGAAAACTCCCGGGTTTTGCGGGTGACCAAGGTCAGGTCGTTTGCCAGGGCGATGCCGGCGATCAACTGGTCGCCATGGCCTATGGGGGTGCCTGCCACTTCCAGTGCGTATTTCACCAGCGCCGCGGCCTTGGCAGCCTTGGCATCCAGGGGCAGAACCCGGTAGACGGCCAGCGCTGCGTCCATGCCCTTTTGCTGGACTGCCGGTTTGGTGGATCGCAACACACCGTATTCCAGCTCAAACAGCACCACCGACGGCACAGCAATCTGGGCGGCGGGCCATCGCTGCAGGTGCGCGGCGACATGGCCTTGCTGCTTGAAGAAATAGATCAGCGTATTGGTGTCCAGCAAGTACATCACCAGGTCTCGCGGGGCAGGTCGGGCACCTCGCTGGCGCGAATTTCTTCTGACGTGGGAAAGTCCTTCCAGAGGTGGGCGTCGGCGGCGATGGATTCAAAAAACCCCAGCGGGTAACCCATGGCGTCGACCGCAGGCGTTTGCTCTTTCACCAGCTTGGACACCCAGGCGCTGAGCGACAAATGGGCCGCCGCAGCCTGCGCCTTGGCGCGGTTGATGGCATCGTCATCCATGTAGATCGTGACTTGGGACATAGGGTACCTTCAGACAAGGTCAGGTAAAACGTGTAATTGGCTGCCAATTATATGCAGTCCATTCACCTATGTCACGCCACCGCATCCGCTTTGAGTGGCTCCCCCAGTGACTTCAGAATATCCCGCACCATCTGCGCCCGCGCCTTCACATCCGGCAGCTCGCGCTCTATGCGCAGCTTCTCGTTGCCGGCCAGCTTGATGTGCTTGTTCTTCTGGATCAGCGCGATGATGCGCATGGGGTCTATCGGCGGGTCTTTCTTGAAGGTGATGGTGATCACGCCGGGCGCCGCATCTACCTTGACCACGCCATAGGGCTTGGCGATCACACGCAGGCGGTGCACGTCGATGAGGGTTTGGGCCTGGGTGGGCAGCTTGCCGAAGCGGTCCACGATTTCTTCCAACAGGGCGTCGATCTGGTCGGTGTTCTTGGCGGTGGCCAGCTTCTTGTAGAACGAGAGGCGCAGGTGCACATCACCGCAGTAGTCGTCCGGCAAAAGGGCCGGGCCGTGCAGGTTGATCTCGGTGTTGACGTTCAGCGGGCTCAAGAGGTCGGGCTCTATGCCGGCTTTGAGGCAGCGCACTGCTTCGCTCAGCATTTCGTTGTAGAGCTGAAAGCCCACTTCCAGCATATTGCCGCTCTGGTTTTCGCCCAGCACCTCGCCGGCACCGCGTATCTCCAGGTCGTGCATGGCCAGGTAAAAGCCGCTGCCCAGTTCTTCCATTTGCTGGATCGCGTCCAGCCGCTGCTGGGCCTGTTTGGTCAGGCCCTCGATGTCGGGCACCATCAGGTAGGCGTAGGCTTGGTGGTGGCTGCGGCCCACGCGCCCGCGCAGCTGGTGCAGCTGGGCCAGGCCGAACTTGTCGGCACGGCTCATCACAATCGTGTTGGCGGTGGGCACGTCAATGCCGGTCTCGATGATGGTGGAGCACAGCAAGAGGTTGTAGCGCTGGGCGATGAAGTCGCGCATCACGGCTTCCAACTGGCGCTCGGGCATCTGGCCGTGGGCTACGGCGATGCGGGCCTCGGGCAACAACTCTTCGAGCTTGGCGCGCCGGTTCTCAATCGTCTCGACTTCGTTGTGCAGAAAGTAAACCTGGCCGCCACGCTTCAATTCGCGCAGCACGGCCTCGCGGATCACGCCGTTGCCCTCGCTTCGCACAAAGGTCTTGATGGCCAGACGACGCTGCGGTGCGGTGGCAATCACCGACAGGTCACGCAGGCCTTCGAGCGCCATGCCCAGGGTGCGGGGAATCGGCGTGGCCGTGAGGGTCAGCACATCGACCTCGGCGCGCATGGCCTTCATGGCCTCCTTGTGGCGCACGCCAAAGCGGTGCTCTTCGTCGATGATCAGAAGGCCCAGGTCCTTGAAATGCGTGTCCTGGCTGAGCAGCTTGTGCGTGCCCACTACGATGTCGATGGTGCCGTCGGCCACGCCCTTGAGCGCGGCATTGATCTCCTTGGTGGAGCGAAAGCGGCTCATCTCGGCAATCTTGACGGGCCATTTGCCAAAGCGGTCGGCCAGGGTCTGGAAGTGCTGCTCGGCTAGCAGCGTAGTAGGTGCCAGAAAGGCCACCTGTTTGCCACCGGTAACCGCCACAAAGGCGGCGCGCAGGGCCACTTCGGTTTTGCCAAAACCCACATCGCCGCAAATCAGCCGGTCCATCGGGCGCGGGCTGACCATGTCCTGGATCACGCAGTGGATGGCGGCCTTCTGGTCGGCCGTCTCTTCAAAGCCAAAGTCGTTGGCGAAGGTCTCGTAGTCGCTGGCGGAAAAACGGAAAGCAAAGCCTTCGCGCGCAGCGCGGCGGGCATAGATGTTCAAGAGCTCGGCGGCCGAATCGCGCACCTGTTCGGCGGCGCGGCGCTTGGCCTTTTCCCACTGGCCGGAGCCCAGGCGGTGCAGCGGTGCTTCGTCGGCACTGACGCCGGTGTATCGGCTGATGAGTTGCAGCTGGCTGACCGGCACGTACAGGGTGGCAGCGTCGGCGTATTCCAGGTGCAAGAACTCTTGCAGCTCGGGCAATCCTTCAGCATTCTTGTTGCCCATGTCCATGTGGATCAGGCCGCGGTAGCGGCCAATGCCGTGCGCTGAGTGCACAACAGGGTCGCCCAGGTTCAGCTCGGACAAATCCTTGATCAGGGCTTCAACGTCGCTGACCTGTTCCTGCTTTTTGCGTCTGCGGGTAACGGGGCCGGCGGCAAACAGTTCGGTCTCGGTGATGAGGTCGACACCGGCTTCCAGCCAGCCAAAGCCCACGGTCAGGCCGGCCGTGGCAATGCCCCATTTATCGCTGCTGTCTATGAACTCCTGCAGCGAATCAAAGGCGGGCGGGTTGATGTGCGAGGCGCGCAAGAAGTCCAGCAGGCTTTCGCGCCGGCCGTCGCTTTCGGCCAGCACCAATAGGCGCTGCTGGGTGTTGCGGGCGTAGTCTTTGAGCTTGGCTAGCGGGTCTTCGGTGCCGCGCACGGCGGCCATGGCGGGCAGGGTGTTGATGTCGGCGTAGGCGCTGCTGCCTTCGCCTGTGCCTTCAGCTCCGTCGATAGCAGCAACTGCCGCTTTGATCGCCAGCTGCGCATGGCTGTTGGCCAGCGCATAAAACTGCTCGGTGCCCAGGAACAGGGTTTCGGGCGGCAGCGCCGGGCGCTCCGGGTCGCCCTGCACCAAGCGGTAACGGTCCTTGGTGTCCTGCCAGAAGCGTTGAAACGCCGGCTCCAGGTCGCCGTGCAACACCACCGTGGCGTCGCTTCCAACGTAGTCGAACACGGTGGTGGTCTGCTCGAAGAACAGCGGCAGGTAGTACTCGATACCGGCCGTGGCCACGCCGTTGCCCATGTCTTTGTAGATGCGGCTCTTGGTCGGGTCGCCGTCCAGCAGTTCGCGCCAGCGGCTGCGAAAGCGCGCACGGGCGTCGTCGTCCATGGGGAACTCGCGCCCGGGCAAGAGGCGGATCTCGGGCACGGGGTACAGGCTGCGCTGGCTGTCCGGGTCGAAGGTGCGGATGCTGTCGATCTCGTTGTCAAACAGGTCCACCCGGTAGGGCACTTGCGAGCCCATGGGGAAGAGGTCTATCAGGCCGCCGCGCACCGCGTATTCGCCGGGGCTGACCACCTGGGTTACATGGCTGTAGCCGGCCAGCGTCAACTGGGCCTTGAGCTTGGCCTCGTCGAGTTTTTGCTTGACCTTGAATTCAAAGGTGTAGCCGGCCAGAAAGCTGGGCGGCGCCAGCCGATACAGGGCGGTGGTGGCCGGCACGATGATCACATCGGCGCCGGTCTCCTTGCTGCGCTGCTGGATGCGCCAGAGCGTGGCCAGGCGTTCGCTGATCAGGTCCTGGTGCGGGCTGAAGGTGTCGTAGGGCAGGGTCTCCCAGTCCGGGAACAGGGCGCAGCGCAGCGTGGGGGCGAAGAAGGCAATTTCCTCCAGCAGGCGCTGGGCGTCGCTGGCGTCTGCGGTGACGATGGCCAGCGGTTTGCCGGCGGTTTTTTCACGCAGGCCGAGCTGGGCCAGGAGGAGGGCGTCTGCAGATCCCGCAGGGCGGGGCAGGGTGTAGCGTTTGCCGCTATTGAGTTTGGGTAAATCCATGGATGGCTTCGATTTTAGAATGGGGCCGCACCACTTGAGCCTCCATGCCCCAAACAACCCCGCATTCTTCCGCTGTTCCTTCAGGCCTTGATACCGCTGCCGGGCAGCCCGTGCCCAGGCTGTGGGCTTTGATTCCCTGTGCCGGCAATGGCTCGCGCTCCGGTGCACAAGGCCCCAAGCAGTACCAGGTGGTGGCCGGTCAGCCCATGGTCATGCACACGCTGGCGGCGTTTGCAGCGGTGCAGCGGCTGGCCGGAACGCTGGTGGTGGTGTCGCCGGGCGATGGCTTTTTCGAGCAGCAGGCACCCTGGGTAGCCGCCTGCGGTGGCGCCACCCGCGCGCAAAGCGTACTGGGCGGCCTGGAGGCGCTGCAGCAGCAGGGCGCAGCCGCAGACGACTGGGTGCTGGTGCATGACGCCGCGCGTTGTCTGGTGACACCCGAGCAGATCAACGCCTTGATAGACGCCTGCCTGCCCGACGCTGTGGGTGGTCTGCTGGCCTTGCCCTTGCCCGACACACTCAAGTCGGCACAGGGCGGCCGCGTTGCCGCCACGCTGGAGCGCAACGACAAATGGCTGGCCCAGACGCCACAGATGTTTCGCCTGGGCACGCTGCAAGGGGCGCTGCAGTCTGCCGGCGATGCGGTCACAGACGAGTCCAGCGCCATGGAGTTGGCCGGCCTGAGCCCGCTGCTGGTGCCGGGGTCGGCGCAGAATTTCAAGGTGACCTATCCGCAGGATTTTGCGTTGGCGCACAGCGTGCTGCGCTCGCGTTCGTGATGCCATTTTTGCGCAGTGATGATGTGCACTTATTCAGTCTGACGGTTTTCTGACAGGTCGCGAACAACCGGGGGTTTGTCCTAGCAGGGGTGGTGCACCGGGTCGGCAACACTGCCTGCATGACCACCGACTGCATTCTCCAGACGCAACAACTCAGCAAAGAGTTCAAGGGCTTTATTGCCGTGGACCGGGTCGA
Organism: Rhodoferax sp.; assembly: GCA_043758575.1. Taxonomy (GTDB): domain Bacteria; phylum Pseudomonadota; class Gammaproteobacteria; order Burkholderiales; family Burkholderiaceae_C; genus Allorhodoferax. Next base: position 13,594 of record JAYVNF010000060.1, on the reverse strand, counting down.
CCTCTCGGTGCGCCGTGGCAGCATCCACGCGCTGATTGGCCCCAACGGTGCCGGCAAGACCACTTGCTTCAATTTGCTGACAAAGTTCATCCGGCCCAGCTCGGGCGTGATTCTGTTCAACGGCAAAGACATCACCGGCGACGCACCGGCGCAGATTGCACGGCGCGGCATCATCCGCTCGTTCCAGATTTCGGCGGTGTTCCCGCACCTGTCGGTGCTGGAAAACGTGCGCGTGGCCCTGCAACGCAAGATCGGCACCTCGTTTCACTTCTGGCGCCCCGAGAGCTCCCTGCACCGCCTGAATGACCGTGCGCTGGAATTGCTGGCGGCAGTGGACCTGGAGAGCTATGCCCACACCCCCACGGTGGAGCTGAGCTACGGCCGCAAGCGCGCCCTGGAGATTGCCACCACCTTGGCCATGGACCCGGAGCTGATGCTGCTGGATGAGCCCACCCAAGGCATGGGCCTGGAGGATGTGGACCGCATCCGCCAGCTGATCAAAAAGGTGGCGGCCAACCGCACCGTGCTGATGGTGGAGCACAACATGAGCGTGGTCTCAAGCATTGCCGACACGATTACCGTGCTGCAGCGCGGCGCCACCCTGGCCGAAGGGCCGTACGCCGAAGTGTCCAAAAATCCTGCCGTGATCGAGGCCTATATGGGCAGCGCCGACACCGAACTTGTCGGAGCACATTGATATGGCCGTCACATTCCTGGAAATCCGTGACCTGCACGCCTGGTATGGCGAGTCGCATGTCTTGCACGGCGTCAACTTCGATGTACGCGAAGGCGAAGTGGTCACGCTCCTGGGCCGCAATGGCGCGGGCCGCACCAGCACCATGCGCGCCATCATGGGCCTGACCGGCAGCCGCAAGGGCTCGATCAAGGTGCATGGCAAGGAGACCATCGGCGCCTCCACCCACCACATTGCACGCTTAGGAGTTGGCTACTGCCCGGAAGAGCGCGGCATTTTTTCCAGCCTGACCACCGAAGAAAACCTGCTCCTGCCGCCCGAGCTGGCCAAGGGCGGCATGGGTCTGGAAGAGATTTACACCATGTTCCCCAACCTCAAGGAACGCGCCAACAGCCAGGGCACGCGCTTGTCGGGTGGCGAGCAGCAAATGCTGGCGGTGGCGCGCATTCTGCGCACCGGCGCGCGTCTCTTGTTGCTGGACGAGATATCCGAAGGCCTGGCCCCGGTCATCGTGCAAAAGCTGGCCGAGATGGTGCGCATGCTGCGTGCCAAGGGCTACACCATCGTCATGGTGGAGCAGAACTTCCGTTTTGCCGCCCCCCTGGCCGATCGCTTCATGGTCATGGAGCATGGCGAGATCCAGCAGGAATTCACCCAGGCGCAGCTGCCCCAGCGCATGCAGCAGTTGCAAGAGATGCTGGGTGTCTGATCCAGCGCTTTGATTTTTTTGACAACCACAATGAAGGAGACAGTCCATGCAAGTTAACCAATTCACCCTCAAAAAACTCGCCGCCGCAGCCGCCATCAGCTGCGCCGTCATGGGTGCCTTGCCGACCAAGGCCCATGCGCAGGTTTCGGGCGATGTCATCCGCATCGGCATCATCACCGACATGTCGGGCCTGTATTCCGATATCGACGGCCCCGCCGGCGTGGAAGCCATCAAGATGGCTATTGCCGACATGGGCGGCTCCATCAACGGCAAGAAGATCGAAGTCATCTCCGCCGACCACCAGAACAAGCCCGATGTGGCCGCTGCCAAGGCCCGCGAGTGGTTCGATACGCAAGGTGTGGACATGCTGATTGGCGGCACCAACTCCGGCACGGCCCTGGCCATGTCCAAGGTGGCACTGGAAAAGAAGAAGCTCTTTATCGCCATTGGCGCCGGTTCTTCTGCACTGACCAATGAGCAGTGCTCACCCTACACCGTGCACTACGCCTATGACACCGTGGCCCTGGCCAAGGGAACTGGCGGCGCGGTGGTGAAAGCTGGCGGCAAGAGCTGGTACTTTCTGACGGCAGATTACGCCTTTGGCGCATCCCTGCAAAACGACACCGCCGCGGTGGTCAAGGCCGCCGGTGGCACGGTGGTGGGCTCGGTCAAACACCCGCTGTCGGCCAGCGATTTCTCTTCCTTCCTGCTGCAGGCGCAGGGTAGCAAGGCCCAGATCCTGGGTCTGGCCAATGCTGGCGGCGACACCATCAATGCGGTCAAGGCGGCCAATGAATTTGGCATCACCAAGACCATGAAGCTGGCCGGCATGCTGGTCTTCATCAACGACATCCACTCCCTGGGCTTGAACGCGACGCAAGGCATGTACTTGACCGACAGCTGGTACTGGAACAAGGACGCCGAGGCACGCGCCTGGAGCCGCAAGTTCTTCGAGAAGGTCAAGCGCATGCCCTCCAGCGTGCAGGCCGCAGACTACTCGGCCAGCCTGCAATTCCTGCAAGCGGTCAAGGCCACGGGAACGGATGATTCCGACAAGGTGCTGGCCCAGATGAAGAAGACCAAGATCAACGACGTGTTCGCCAAGGGCGGCGTGATCCGCGACGACGGCCGCATGGTGCACGACATGTACCTGATGCAGGTGAAGGCACCCGCGCAGTCCACCGAGCCCTGGGACTACTACAACGTGATGGAGACCATCAAGGGTGATGTGGCCTTCACGACCAAGGCCGAGTCGAAATGCGCTTCGTGGAAGTAATGCAGTCGTTCTGACACAGGAGTTTTGATGAGCGAGATATTCGGCATTCCGATACAGGCCTTTTTAGGGCAGTTGCTGCTGGGCCTGGTAAACGGTTCGTTTTACGCCATGCTCAGCCTGGGCCTGGCGGTGATCTTCGGTTTGCTGGGTATCGTCAACTTCGCGCACGGCGCGCTGTACATGATTGGCGCCTATGTGGCCTGGTTCAGCCTGGAGAAGTTCGGGCTGAACTACTGGGTGGCGCTGGTGGTCTCGCCCCTGGTGGTGGGCCTCTTGGGTGTGGTGATTGAGCGCCTGTTTTTGAAGCGCCTCTACAAGCTCGATCCGCTCTACGGCCTGTTGCTGACTTTCGGTCTGGCGCTGATTGCCGAAGGTGTGTTTCGTGACCAGTTTGGGGTCTCTGGCCAGCAGTACCCGGTGCCCGAGCTGCTGCAGGGTGCCACCAACCTGGGCTTTATGGTGCTGCCCAACTACAGGGCCTGGGTGGTGGTGTCGTGTTTGAGCATTTGTTTTGGCACCTGGTTCCTGATCGAGAAGACCAGCCTGGGCGCCACGCTGCGTGCCAGTACCGAAAACCCGACGCTGGTGCAGGCCTTTGGCATCAACGTGCCGCTGATGGTGACCCTGACCTATGCGGGGGGGGCCGGCCTGGCTGCCATTGCCGGGGTGCTGGCCGCACCAGTCATCCAAATCACACCGCTGATGGGCTCCAACCTGATCATCGTGGTGTTTGCCGTGGTGGTGATTGGCGGTATGGGCTCGATTCTGGGTTCCATTCTGACCGGCGTGATGCTGGGCTTGCTGGAGGGGCTGACCAAGGTGGTCTATCCCGAGGCCTCCAGCATCGTGGTGTTCGTGATCATGGTGATCGTTTTGATGGTTCGTCCGGCTGGCCTCTTTGGCAAGGAAAAATAAAGTGAGTGCAACGACCTCTTCCCCTGCCGTCAACAACGCTGCCATCAACGCATCCGTGGGCGCCGATTCCCTGAACGGCCGGCGCGTCTGGCTGCTGGGCTTGCTGCTGCTGGTGATTGCACCCTTTGTGGGCGTGTACCCGGTGTTTTTGATGAATGCGCTTTGCTTTGCCATCTTTGCCTGCGCCTTCAATTTGTTGCTGGGCTACACCGGCCTGCTGTCCTTTGGCCACGCCGCCTTCATGGGCTCGGCCGCCTATGTCACCGGCTGGCTGGTGCGCAGCGCTGGCTGGTCGCCCGAGTTCGGTGTGCTGGCCGGCACCCTGGGTGCGGGCGTGCTGGGGTTGCTGGTAGGGCTGGTGGCGATTCGCCGCCAGGGCATTTACTTTGCCATGGTCACCCTGGCCATGGCGCAGATGATTTACTTCATCTGCCTGCAAGTGCCCTATACCGGCGGTGAAGACGGTCTGCAGGGCGTGCCGCGCGGCAAGTTGCTGGGCCTTCTGCCCCTGGACAACGACCGTGTGATGTACTTTCTGGTGCTGGCGATTTTTGTCGCCGTCTTTCTGGGCGTTGTGCGCATCGTGCATTCCCCCTACGGCCAGGTCCTCAAGGCGATTCGCGAGAACGAGCCACGCGCCATTTCACTGGGCTACGACGTGGACCGCTACAAGCTGCTGGCCTTTGTGCTGTCCACCACCATTGCCGGCCTGGCCGGCTCGGTCAAAACTCTGGTGCTGGGCTTTGCCACGCTCTCCGATGTGCACTGGTCGCTCTCCGGCGAGGTGGTGCTGATGACGTTGCTGGGCGGTATGGGCACCTTTGCCGGGCCGGTGGTGGGGGCTTTCACCATCATCGGTTTGCAGAACTTTCTGGCCGATCGGGTAGGCTCATGGGTCACGGTGATCATCGGTGCCATTTTTGTGTTCTGTGTGATCGCCTTTCGCAAGGGTATCGTGGGCGAACTCCTGGCCTGGCAACAACGTCGCCGCGCCGGTTAAGCCCGTATCGGGGACTTCAGGCATGCAGATTCGAATTGGAGAGGGCTGGGACATCCACGCCTTGGTAGAGGGGCGCAAACTCATCCTGGGTGGGGTGGAAATTCCCTTTGCCAAGGGCCTGCTGGGCCACTCGGATGCCGATGCCCTGCTGCATGCCATTACCGATGCCCTTCTGGGCGCTGCCGCCCTGGGCGATATCGGCACCCTGTTTCCCGATACCGATGCGCGGTTCTTGGGTGCAGACTCGGCCGTGCTGTTGGCCGAGGCAGCGCGCCAGGTGCGTGCACTGGGCTACGAGATCAGCAACATCGACTGCACCGTGGTGGCCCAGGCGCCCAAGCTGGCGCCGTACAAACCAGCCATGCGCGCGCGCATTGCCGACATCCTTTCCATCACGGTAGACCAGGTGAACGTGAAGGGCAAGACGGCCGAAAAAATGGGGCCGGTAGGCGAGGGCGCCGCCATGGAAGCCCACGCCGTGGCCTTGCTCTTCAAGGATGCTGGGGTGCGCGCTGCAGCTTGATGTTGGCCGAGAGGCCGCCAGTGGTGGAATTGTTCAGCGCAAAGGCGCCGCCCATGCGGTGTATGGTCTTCTCCACAATCGCCAGGCCCAGGCCGGCGCCGTTAGCTGCCGTGCGCGCCGCCTCACCACGGTAAAAGGGCTTGGTCAGGTTGGCAATCTGGTCCAGCGCCACACCAATGCCATGGTCGCGCACCTTGATGAACACCCAGTGGTCGCGCGATATGGCCGAGACCTCGATCTGCGCCACACCGGTGTCGGTTGATTTGCCGTATTTGCGCGCGTTCTCCAGCAGGTTGGACAGGATGCGGCCCAGCTCCACCTCTTCGGCCAGCACCATCACCTCGTTCTCGATTTGCAGGCGGATGTCGGTGTCCGCTTTGTCCATGAAGGGCCGCACGCAGGTCAGCACGATCTCGCCCAGCGGCACCGCCGCCAGCGAGACCTTGTCGGGGCGGGCGTAGTCCAAGAATTTGTCGATGATGGCGTCCAGCTGCGCAATGTCGGCCGCCATGTGGCCGCGCGCCTCCAGGTCGGAGACGCTGAGCTCGGCCTCCAGCCGCAGCCGCGCCAAGGGTGTGCGCAGGTCGTGGGAAATGCCGGCCAGCATCAGGGCCCGGTCCTGGTCCAGCTTGGCCAGGCGCTGGGCCATGCGGTTGAAGCCGATGTTGACCTCGCGGATCTCGCTGGTGTGCACGGTTTCGTCCAGGCGGCTGGCGTTGAAGTTGCCCTCACGCACCCGGCTGGCGGCAAACGACAGGGCCTTGAGCGGGCGGTTCACCAGCCGCGCAATCAGCGCCGCCCCCATGAGCGAGAGGCCTGCCGCCACCGACAGCCAGATGATCCAGGTCTTGCCACCCGGCGTGTTGAAGCGCTCCAGGTCGGTGAGAAACCAGTAGGGGTCGCCGTCCATCTCGAAGGCAATCCACAAACCCTTGTTGCCGTTGACCTGCTTGGCCACGATGGTGCTGGCGCCCAGGCGCTGGCGCAGCTCGCGGGCAATGTCCATGGTCAGCGCGTCGCCGTCCATGGACACATATTGGTCCGCACTTTCGCGCGGCATGATGCGCAAGCCCTCTTCCTGGGACATGGTCTTGAGCAGGGAGAGGCGGGCAATGGCGTCTGCATTGATCAGCGCAGCACGGCTCAGGTTCACCTGCGAGGCGATCTGGCGCCCGGTCTGGATGGCGCGCGGCTCAAACTCAAAGGCACGCAGGGCCTGCAGCCAGGCCAGAATGCTGCCCAGCAGCAGCAGGGCCAGCATGAAGAAGGTGCGCCAGAACAGGCTGAGTTCGCGCCAGGCCAGGCGGCTGCCCTTGCCAACCGATTCTTCATCTGAGGGTTCGGTGGCGTCGTCAAACTCGGTCAGCAGGGTCTGGCTCACACCGGGTCTTCGGGAATGAATACATAGCCCACACCCCACACGGTCTGGATCATGCGCGGGTTGGCCGGGTCGGTCTCTATCAGCTTGCGCAGGCGCGAGACCTGCACGTCCAGGCTTCGGTCAAAGGGTTCGAACTCGCGTCCACGTGAGAGCTGCGCCAGCTTCTCGCGCGACAGCGGCGTGCGCGGGTGGCGCACCAGGGCCTTGAGCATGGCAAATTCGCCAGTGGTCAGGGTCAGCTCTTCGCCGGCCTTGTGCAGGGTGCGCGCACCCATGTCAAAACTGAAGGGGCCAAAGCGCACCGTCTCATTGCTGGTGGAGGGCGCACCCGGCACCTCGGGCACCGGGCGGCGGCGCAGCACAGCGTGGATGCGCGCCAGCAGCTCGCGTGGGTTGAAGGGCTTGCCCAGGTAGTCGTCGGCGCCCACCTCCAGACCGACGATGCGGTCCACGTCCTCGCCCTTGGCGGTGAGCATGATCACCGGCGTCAAATCGTTGGCCGCGCGCAGCCGGCGGCAGATGGCCAGGCCGTCTTCACCGGGCATCATCAGGTCCAGCACGATCAGGTCGGCGGTCTCGCGCATCATCACCCGGTTCAGCGACTTGCCGTCTTCGGCCACCAGCACGTCAAAGCCTTCTTGCGTCAGGTAGCGCTTGAGCAGATCGCGGATGCGGGCATCGTCATCGACAACAAGAATCTTGTCGGGTCGGTCTGGCGGTTGGATCATGGGAGCCTCAAATTTGTAACAGAGGGGATTTTGCGCGGCCCAGCCATGGTGCCACGAATGGCCTGTGCAAACTTGACACTATGTTACAAATAATCGATGGCCGCCAGGGTGTCGTTGCCGACAATGGATGCTCCCTCACAGCCCCATTGTTGAACGCTCCTATGTCGTGCCGTCACCTTGTACTGATACCCCTGCTGGCCCTTGTGCTCAGTGTGCAGGCGCGTGAGCAATCGCAGTCCCAGTCGCGTTCCGAATCGCGTTCGGAGTCACCCACCCGTTCCGAAGCCGGAGTGCGTTCGGATGCACGCCCGGATGCGGTGCATGCGGCTCAGGACAGCTCTTCCAAGTCGCGTTCCCAATCCGATGCAGACGCCCTGTTGCAAGAGCAGCTGCTGCGGCAAAAGCGGCGCGATGTGTTGCGCGAGGCACTGCGGGCCCAGGCCGACGAGTCGCCTGCAGCCTTGCGCCAGATGAGCCTGCAGGAGCGCATGGAGTTGCGCCAGCAACTGCGTCAGCAGCAAGAGTGGCTGAAATAGCCAAACAATAAGGTAGCGTGATGATCCGAAGTGTCCTCATTCGCGGGTGGGCCTGTGCCTGCCTTTTGGCCTGCGCCAGCCTGGCAAGCCTGGCCCACGCCCAGACCCCAGTGCCCGAGCCACGCAACATCGTGCAGCTGTCTGCCAGCGGCACGGTGGAGGCACAGCAGGACTGGCTGACGCTCACGCTGTCCACCACCCGCGAAGGCAGCGATGCCGGCGCCATCCAGAGCTTTTTGCGCCAGACCCTTGACACGGCCCTGGCCGAGTTGAAAAAAAGTGCGCTGCCGGGCGTCATGGAGGTGCGCAGCGGCAACTTCAACCTGCGCCCGCGCTACAGCAATGACGGCAAGCTCAATGGCTGGGTTGGCAGCACCGAGCTGATTCTGGAGGGCAGCGATTTCGCCCGCATCGGCACGGCCGCCACCAAGGCCCAGCCCCTGTCCATCAGCGGGCTCAGCTTCGGCCTGAGCCGCCAGGCCCGCACCCAGCTGGAAACCCAGGCCCAGGCCTTGGCCATCAGCAGCTTCAAGGCCCGAGCCAGCGAGATTGCGCATGGCTTTGGCTTCTCGGACTATGTGCTGCGCGAAGTCAGCATCAGCGGCGGCGAGCAGCCCATAGGCCCGATGCCGCGCATGCTGGCCATGAGTGCCAAGGCGATGGTGGCCGATGCACCGTTGCCCCTGGAAAGCGGCAAAAGTTTGGTGCTTATAAGCGTCTCTGGGGCGGTGCAACTCAAGTAGCATCGGGGGCATGGCCGAACCCCTTGTTTTTCAGAACAGCCGCCCCCCTGCAGCACAGACGGGATTGAAACCCTCCAGCACGCTGGGCCGGTTTGAACTGAAGCGGCAACTGGGGCAGGGCGCACAGTCCACCGTCTGGCTGGCCTACGACCCGCGCATGGAGCGCGAGGTCGCCATCAAGGTCTTGCGCCCCGCCGCCGGTGCCGACGAACTGGCGGTGCGCCAGTGGCTGCAAGAGGCGCGCAGTGTGGGCCGGGTCAAACACCCCAGCATCGTGCCGGTGTTTGAGGCCGATATCCACGAGCAATACACCTACCTGGTTTTCGAATACGTGGCCGGCGACACGCTGGCCCAGGTGCTGGCACGCCGCGGGCCGCTGCCTGCCCGCGAGGCGGTGGGACTGATGATGGACGTGCTGGACGCGATTGCCGTGGCCCACACCGAGGGCGTGGTTCACCGTGACCTCAAACCCTCCAACATCCTGGTGGACAGCACCGGGCGGGCCCGCGTCATGGACTTTGGCATTGCCGCACGCGTGCGCACCCAGGCCAACGAGGCGGCCGTGGCCGTGGGCGGTACTGTGGGCTATATGTCGCCCGAGGCGCTGAGCGGCGCGCAGCCGGTGCCCAGCATGGACCTGTTTGCCTGCGGCCTGGTGCTGGCCGAGCTGCTGCTGGGCAAGCCCCTGGTGGAGGAGAGCGACAGCAACCGCGCCCTGTACCGCATCGCCCATGAGCAACTGCTGCTGCCCCAGGGCCTGGCCCCGGATGTGGACGACGGCTTGCGCGCCGTGGTCAACCGCGCGCTGGTGCGCGACCCGCAGCAGCGCTTTGGCGATGCACGCACTTTCTTCAATGCGCTGAGCGGCTGGCGCCAGCCCGCCGCCGATGGTGCGGCCCAGGACGGCGGCAGTGCCGGGGGCACGCTGGAGTTCCTGATGCGGCGCATGCGCCACAAAAGCGACTTCCCGGCGCTCTCGGCCTCGGTGGTGCAAATCCAGAGCATGGCGTCCTCGGATACCGAGAGTGTGAGCAGCGTCACCAACCAGATCCTCAAGGACGTGGCGCTGACCAACAAGCTGCTGCGGGTGGTCAACAGCGCCCACTTCGCGCGCGGCGGCAGCATCAGTACGGTGTCGCGGGCGGTGACGCTGGTGGGCTTCAACGGCATTCGCAACATGGCGCTGAGCCTGGTGCTGCTGGAGCACATGCAGGACAAGGGCCACGCCGCCCAGCTCAAGGACGAATTTGTGCGCAGCCTGCTGGCGGCCACGCTGGGCGCCGAGCTGTGCACCAACGCCAAAGATGCGGAAGAGGCTTTTATTGGCGCCATGTTCCAGAACATGGGGCGCCTGCTGGTGCAGTTTTATTTTGCCGAGGAGGCCACGCAGGTGCGCAGCCTGCTGCAGGCGCAGCAGCCCCCCATCACCGAGGCCGCAGCCTCGCTCAAGGTGCTGGGCCTGAGCTATGAGAATTTGGGCATTGGCATTGCCAAGGCCTGGGGCCTGCCGGCCAGCATCCAGAAGTGCATGAAGCTGCCCGCTGGCGGCCCGCCCAGCAGCATGCCGGCCGACAGCATCGAGCGCATGCGCTGGGTGGCTGTGGCCGCCAACGAAATGGCTGATGTGCTGCTCAAGTACCCACCCGACGAAGCCAGCCCGCACCTGGAGCGCTTGGCACGCAAGTACGCGCACGCCGTGGGCAGCACCGACAAGCAGATGCAGGCGGCGGTGGAGCAGGCCCGGATCAAACTGGTGGAGGCAGCCACCGCCATGGAGATCCGCGTGAAGCCGGACTCGGCCGCCCACAAACTTTTGCACCTGGCAGCCGACGCCCCACGGGCCCAGGCCCAGGCCGGCGACGCGGGCACTGACAGCCAGATCAACAACCTGGCACTGCAGGCCACGCAGGCGGTGGACCCCAGTGCGGCGGCAGCTGCGCCGAAATCCAACCAGGTGGCTGAAACCCTGGCCGCCGGGATTCAGGACATTACCAACGCCATGGTGGATGACTTCAAGCTCAGCGATGTGCTGCGCATGATCCTGGAAACCATGTTTCGTGCCATGCACTTTGACCGCATCATTTTTTGCATGCGCGACCCCAAGACCGAAACCGTGACCGGCCGCTTTGGCCTGGGCGAGGGGGTGGAGGCCTACGCCAAGAACTTCAAGGTGCCGCTCAAGGCCGCCACGCCGGACCTGTTTGGCGTGGTCTGCATCAAGGGTGTCGACAGCATGATCAGCGATGCCTCCGAGGCGCGCATTCTGCAGCGCTTGCCGGCCTGGTATCTGCAGTCGCTCAACGCGCCGGCCTTTTTGCTGTTGCCGCTGCAGATCAAGGGTGCACCCTTTGGTCTGATCTATGCTGACAAGACCAAAAAAGGCGCGCTGGAGCTGGACGAAAAAGAGCTCGCCCTCTTGCGCACCCTGCGCAACCAGGCGGTGATGGCTTTCAAGCAGTCGCGTTAGCGCCCATCCCCAATCCCATCCCGATTCCATCCCTATCCCCGAGCTTTTGCATGACCGACCCGACGCTGAATTTCGTATCCTGCCCCGACGCTTCCGGTGCCCACCGCATGGCCTACTGGCAATGGGGTGACGCCGATGCGGCTCACACCATCGTGTGTGTGCATGGCCTGACCCGCCAGGGCCGCGATTTCGATGTGCTGGCCCAGGCCCTGCTGGCCCGCGCCACAAGCCCCTTGCGCGTGGTCTGCCCAGACGTGGTCGGGCGCGGCATGAGCGACTGGCTGCAAGACCCGCAGGCCTATGGCATCCCCAGCTACAGCGCCGACATGCTGTCCCTGTTGGCACAGCTTAAACCGCAGACCTTGGACTGGGTGGGCACCAGCATGGGCGGCCTGATCGGCATGGCGGTGTGTGCCCATGCCAAGGCGGTAGGGGCCGAGGTGCGCCGCCTGGTGCTCAACGACGTCGGGCCGGTGCTGGAGTGGCAGTCGCTCTTGCGCATAGGCGCCTACCTGGGCAAGCAGATGCATTTTGACTCCGAGCAACAAGCTGCTGATGCGCTGTGGAACATTGCCAGCAGCTTTGGCCCCCACACGCCGGCGCAGTGGCTGGCGCTGTCGCGCCACATGCTCAAACCCGACCCCCAGGGCGGCGTGCGCCTGCACTACGACCCGGCCATTGCAATGCCATTCCAGGGGGTGACGCAAGAGCAGACGGTTCAGGGTGAGGCCGCGCTCTGGGGCTTGTACGACGCCATCACGGCCCAGACCCTGCTGCTGCGTGGCGCCGAATCCGATCTGCTGTCCGAACTGACAGCACAGCAAATGACGCAGCGCGGCCCCAAGGCGCGGCTGGTGGAGTTTGCCGGTGTGGGCCATGCGCCAACCCTGGTGGCCGACGACCAGACCGCGGTTGTGGCTTCTTTCTTGCTGGCCTAATTGCCGCATCCAGCGCGCCTCTGCCTATCCCACGCCACGCACTACCGATTCGGCTTCCTCCATGAAAAGCAACTCTGCCGAACACGGCAGTCTGGCACCGCCCCCGGTGCTGGCCATCACCGCCCAGGGCCTGCCCGAACAGGCCGGTGCGCTCTTGCGCGCGCGCGCCTTTGCCGAGCCGCTGCTCACCAGTGAGACCCTGGACACCGGCGAAAACATACTGGCCCATGCCGACGCGGTGGCGCTGATTTTGAAAAACATAGGCGGCTCGGAGGCCATGCAGGCGGCCTGCTACCTGGTCTATGCTTGCGACCACCTGAACAAGCCGCAGGAGGTAATTGCCAAGGCCTTTGGCGCCAGCTTTGCCAACCTGGCCATGGAGACCACCAAGCTGGTGCGGGTGCAGCGCATGGCCCGCGTTGCGCAGACCTCGGCTGCCCACGCGGGCTCCAACGCGCCCATGGCGCAAACCGCTGCGGCGCAAACCGAGAGCGTGCGCAAAATGCTGCTGGCGTTCTCGCGCGACCTGCGCGTGGTCATGCTGCGCCTGGCCTCGCGCCTGCAGACCCTGCGCTTTTTTGCCGCCAGCAAGTTGCCGGTGCCCCCTGGCCTGTCCAGGGAGTCGCTGCAGGTGTTTGCGCCCCTGGCCAACCGCTTAGGGATCTGGGAGATCAAGTGGGAGCTGGAAGACCTGTCGTTTCGCTTCCTGGAGCCCGACACCTACCGCCAGATTGCCAAGTTGCTGGACGAAAAGCGCACCGAGCGCGAGGCCTCCATGGAGGCGCTGCGCCAGCAACTGGCCGACGACTTGACGGCCGAGGGCATCACCGCCCGTGTGCAGGGTCGGCCCAAGCACATTTACAGCATTGTCAAAAAAATGCGTGGCAAGTCGCTCGGCTTTGAACAGGTGTACGACGTGCGCGCACTGCGCATCGTGGTGTCCAGCGTGCCCGAATGCTACGCGGCACTGGCCTGGGTGCACAGCCACTTTGCGCCGGTGAGCGATGAGTTTGATGACTACATTGCCAAACCAAAAGCCAATGGTTACCAGTCCCTGCACACCGTGGTGCGCGACCAGACCGGCAAGCCCATCGAAGTGCAGCTGCGCACCCAGGCCATGCACGACCACGCCGAGCATGGTGTGGCAGCGCACTGGGCCTACAAAGAGGCCGGCACCAAGGGCTATGCCGGGGTCTCGGCCAGCAGCGAGTACGACGCCAAGATTGCGGTGCTGCGCCAGTTGCTGGCCTGGGAGCGCGACCTCTCGGGCGCGCAAGCAGGTGACAACGGCCCGCAGCAGGACGCGCCGGTGCTGGACGACCGCATCTATGTGCTGACACCCGATGCCGCCGTGGTCGAGCTGCCCCAGGGCGCCACCGCCGTGGACTTTGCCTACAGCGTGCACACCAGCCTGGGCCATCGCTGCCGCGGCGCCAAGATCGATGGCCACATGGTGCCGCTGAACACGCCGCTCAAAAACGGCCAGACGGTGGAGGTCACCACGGTCAAGGAGGGCGGCCCTTCGCGCGACTGGCTCAACCCCGAGCTGGGCTTTCTGGCCAGCCACCGGGCCCGCGCCAAGGTGCGCGCCTGGTTCAATGTGCAGGCCATGGGCGAGACCCAATCCAAGGGCCGCGAAGCAGTGGAAAAACTCTTGCAGCGCGAAGGCAAGACGTCCATCAAG
>JAYVNF010000059.1:0-2280 GCA_043758575.1 Rhodoferax sp. | reverse complement strand
GGGCTGGCTTCGCTTGGGGCGGCCCTGCGCTGCAGTCGGCCCCCACGCCTGCCGCTGTGCGTGCTGCGCTGCCGCCCCTGCTGGTGCTGTTCCACGGCTTGGAGGGCAGCTCGCACAGCCACTATGCGCGCGCCTTCGCGGCCCACGCTGCAGAGCGCGGCTGGGCCTTTGCCGTGGCCCACTTTCGCGGCTGCAGCGGCGAAATCAACCTGGCGCCACGGGCCTACCATTCCGGCGATTACGCCGAGGTGGACTGGATACTGCAGCGCTTTCGCAGTGAGCACCCCGGCCCGGTGGTGGCGGTGGGCATCTCCATGGGCGGCAATGCGCTGCTGCGCTGGGCCCAGGAACGCGGCCACAGTGCCCAAGAGCAGGTGTGTGCAGTGGCTGCCATCTGCTCGCCGCTGAACCTGGCAGCCGGTGGTTGGGCGCTGGGGCGCGGCTTCAACCGCCATGTCTACACCCCCATGTTCTTGCGGACCATGAAGCCCAAGGCCCTGCTCAAGCTCCAGCAGCATCCCGGACTGTTTGACCGCAAGGCCTTGGACGCAGCCAGCAGCCTGTACGACTTTGACAACGTGTTTACCGCGCCCCTGCACGGCTATCGCAACACCGATGACTACTGGAGCCGTGCCTCGGCGCAGCCGCATCTGCATGCCCTGCGCCTACCCAGCCTGCTGCTGCATGCGCGCAATGACCCCTTTATCCCCAACTGGAGCCTGCCCCACAAACACGAGACCAGTGCCCATGTCACACTCTGGCAGACGGCGCAGGGTGGTCATGTCGGCTTTGCCCAGGGGCGCGCACCCGGAGACTTGCGCTACCTGCCGCATGCCGTGGCAGACTGGCTGCACCAACACACAGGCTGACCTTAGGAAACCGCATGGATGACATCGTCAAACAGGCCATGGCCAAATGGCCGAATGTGCCGCACTGCTACGGCTGGCTGGGCCTGGATGCCCGTGGCAACTGGTACATGCGGGACGACCAGGCCCAGGCCCTGGGTGCCTTTGCCAGCGGTGTGGTGGGTGCCAAAGGCAGCCTGCTGCAGCACGCCAAGCTGATTGAATTCATACAGCGCAACTACGCCAGTGACGCCACCGGCCAGTGGTACTTTCAGAACGGACCGCAGCGCGTGTACGTGGAACTCGAAGCCACGCCCTGGGTCTGGCGTGTGGCTGCCGACTTCAAGGTCAGCGCCCACGATGGCACACCGGTTAGCTGCCAGCAATGTCTGGTGGACGAGAGTGGTTGGCTGTATTTGCAAACCAATCTCGGCTTCGGCCTGGTGCACACCCAGGATGTGGGCGTGGCCGCCGATGCCATCGAGCAGGGCTTGTGGACGGTGCTGGAAACGATGCGGGCGCAACTGGCAGATCGCTATAGCTATGTGCGCAGCCCGCAGGCCCTGCAACACAAGCAGACAACAAAAAAGCCGGTGCAGTGACCGGCTTTTGAGTGAAGCAGAGGGCCTTACTTGGCGGCTTCTGAAGCCGCAGCGGCAGGTGCCTTGGGCTCGTCAAACTTGGCGCCACCGGCGTTGGCCATGTAGACCACACCACGTGCCACTTCCAGGTCGGACAGATCGCCACCACCTTGTGCACCCATGGCGCCCTTGCCCTTCAAGGCCGAGTTCCAGAGCGCGTCAAAACCGCTCTTGATGCGCGGGCCCCAGGCAGAGGCATCGCCAAACTTGGGCGAACCCGCAGCACCGGTCAAGTGGCAGGCGTAGCACTGGGCTTTGAAGACCTGCTCACCGGATTTCATGACACGGTTGGCATCACGGATCTCAACCATGCCCACCTTCTGGATGCGCTCGGCAATGGCGCGCTCGGGGTCCACGGAGCCGGCGGCGGGCTTGTTGCCTGAGGTCACAAAATAGACCAAGCCGATGATGATGAAAACCGGAAGGATGAAGGAATAGGCCACTGCGAGCAGCAATTGCTTGGGATTTTTGATGGGACCGGTATGGTCTTCATCGTGAACGTGTGCGTTGCTGGTGTCGCTCATGGATTCCTCTGATGTGCGTTGGGCTCTGAATGAAGGCTGGATTATAGCGGGCGCCCTGGCGAATACGCCTACAATGCGGGCTCACTGTTGCGGCTGTAGCTCAGTGGATAGAGTATTGGCCTCCGAAGCCTATCGTCATCCCGGCTTCCTGCGAAAATGTGAGTATTGGTCTTTTTTAGAGTTGCGGCTGTAGCTCAGTGGATAGAGTATTGGCCTCCGAAGCCAAGGGTCGTGGGTTCGATCCCCGCCAGCCGCACCACCAGAGGGGAA
>JAYVNF010000058.1:0-7259 GCA_043758575.1 Rhodoferax sp. | reverse complement strand
TTGGCGCATCCGGACTTGTCTCTAAAAGCCACGCGCATGGACATCACCCGCTACGGGCACGCCATGGCCATACCGGTGCCCAGCGCCCGAGGGCACGTTGGCCAGCTGCCACCGGCCTTTGGCCGCATCCGCTTTGCGCACAGCGACTGGGCGACCTATTCGGTGTTTGAAGAAGCGTTTGTGCGGGGGCATTTGGCCGGTGCTGGGCATTAGCACCGTCCTATCAGGCCTGCCCCAGCGCCACCGCATCCGCACCTGCGGGTATGCGCATCGGAGCGGCTGGGTCAGTCACCGCACGCCACACGGCCTCGGCCACATCCTGCGCGTAGGTCAGCGGTGTGGTGGTGTCGCGCACGGCCGCGAATACGGCTTGCGTGAAATCGGCATAGGCCTCGGGCGCGCTGCCTGCCATGCGTGGACGGGCGTTGTCGCCGAAGCGGGTGCTG
Organism: Rhodoferax sp.; assembly: GCA_043758575.1. Taxonomy (GTDB): domain Bacteria; phylum Pseudomonadota; class Gammaproteobacteria; order Burkholderiales; family Burkholderiaceae_C; genus Allorhodoferax. The sequence continues at coordinate 6,813 of JAYVNF010000058.1, read as the reverse complement.
GGTGCGCGCCCCGGCAACACCAGCCGGGCACGCACATGGAAGGGCGCCAGCTCCAGCGCCAGGGATTCGGTGAACGCATTGACCGCCGCCTTGCTGCTGGTATAGACCGACAGCAGCGGAAGCGACTTCAGCGTCACGCTGGATGTCACATTCACCACCACGCCCGAGCGCCTGTGTCGGAACTGCGGCAGCACTGCCTGGGTCATCGCCATGGTGCCGAAGGTGTTGGTCTCGAAGATCTCACGGGCGCTGGACAACGCAACGCCTTCGAACGGGGCCAACAGGCCTACACCGGCATTGTTGACCAGGGCATCGATAGGCCCGGCCTCTTCTACGCAACGGCGGATGCTGTCTGCGTCGGTCACGTCCAGCGCCAGCACGCGCAGCCTGTCGGAGAGCGGCAACAGGCCCTCACGCGGCGTGCGCATGGTGGCGATCACGCGCCAGCCTTGGTCGAGAAACAAGCGTGCGGTCTCCAGGCCAAAGCCCGACGAACAACCGGTAATGAGAACAGTGGAAATGGCAGACATCAACAACTCCTTGGGTTTGCAAGCTGCGTACGATACCGGCCATAGGCCAGACTGACTATGCTTCAATGTCTGTTTTATTGTCGCAACAGTCCAATATGGTCGACCCACTCGCTGAAATCGTTTCCTTGCTGCAGCCGGGCGCACCCTTCTCCAAGGTGGTGGTGGCGTCGGCGCCCTGGGCCGTGCGCCGCACGGAAATGGGCCGCCCGTTTTATTTCGTGGTGCTGGAAGGCAGCTGCCATTTGACGATAGACAGCCCGGCACACAGCGACACCCTCACCCTGAACGCCGGCGACTTCGCCCTCATCCCGGCCGCGCGCAGCTTTGCGACCTCCAGCCTGGACCGCATGCCGCCTGGTGCGAACGAAGCCGTCACCACGCCCATCGCGGCCATGCCCGGCGGCGCGCGCGTGGGCAATCCGCAGGGCCCGGTGGACGTGCGCTTGCTGGTGGGCAATTGCGTGATGGGCTCGCCCGACGCCGCCTTGTTGCTGCCACTGCTACCCCAGTGGGTGCATGTGCGCGGTGAGCCGCGCTTGTCCACACTCGTCCAACTGCTGGGCGATGAAACCCGCACCGAGCGCCCCGCGCGCGACATCGTGATGGCGCGCCTGCTGGAAGTGCTGTTGATAGAAGCCCTGCGGTCCGGCGCCAGCACGGCGGCATCACCGGGCCTGGTGCGGGGCTTGTTGGACCCCAAACTGGCGCTGGCCTTGCGCCTCATGCATGCCAAGCCCGCAGCCCCCTGGAGCATGCTGCAGTTGGCACGCGAAGCTGCCATGTCGCGTGCCACCTTCTTCGAGCGCTTCAGCCGCGCGGTCGGTGTCACGCCCATGGACTATTTGCAAACTTGGCGCATGGCCCTGGCCAAGCAACTCCTGCGACAAGGCGAGCTTGCCATCGCCGACATCGCAGAGCGCGTTGGCTACAGCTCCGTCAGCGCCTTCGGCGTTGCCTTCACACGCCATGTGGGCGTGCCGCCAGGGCGCTATTCCAAGGGTGTGGTGATGGAGGGGTAGGGGCAATTGGGTGCGCTGGTGAATTTCGTGGACTGCTTCTGGCCGGGGTTGAATGGCTACCAGAAAGCGGCTCCTCGTGAGCAGTCGCCACCCATACGCGCTCGGCATAGATGGGTAGGGTGTAGTCCTCGTCGTCGTCCACTACGCCTTTGGCGCGTACTTTTGCAGAGGCACGCTCAATCTCCATCGCAATCACGGCAGTCGCTTTGATCTCTTGCTGAGTGCCTTTACGCAGAATCGCCGTTCTGCCAGGAAAGAGGCGGTCCACCATCATCACCAGGGCACGCTCTTTTTCTACGGGGTCTTCTACAAGCTTGGCTTTTCCAAATGCCATTACCGAACGGTAGTCGGCCGAATGGTTGAAGCCGGATCTCGCCAGCACCAGGCTGTCTAGGTGTGTCACAGTCAGACAGGCGCTTTCGCCCTCAGATTGATTGCGCAGCATGCGGCTGGCGCTGCTGCCATGCCAATACAGCGTGCTGCCTTCGCGCCAAAAAAAAGTAGGCGTGCAAAACGGCTGGCCGTCTACCACGTAGGCTACATGGCACAACATTGCCGCGTCGAGCAATGCGTGGATGGTGGCGTGGTCGTAGGCGCCGCGGTCGTTCCGACGCTTGACTTGGTTGGTGGCGTCGATAGGGTACCCAAGGCGGCCTGGCCTGCAGATCCACACCTTTGCGCAGGACAGCGATGGGGTCTGGTGTAATGTGCAGACACCTCTATCACGCGCAACGCTGCAGCGGCGTTGGCAGTTGAACCCATGAGACGCAAACTCTCCGTCGCCTTTGTCCTGGTGCCCAACTTCACCCTGCTGGCCCTCTCGGCCTTTGTGGACACGCTGCGCCTGGCCGCCGATGAGGGCGACCGCAGCCGCCCCATCCACTGCGCCTGGGCCGTGCTCAGCGACACCATGCGCGCGGTGCGCTCCAGCAGCGGCATCAGCGTGAATCCGGATTCTGAGTTGCAGGACCCCAAACTGTTTGACTACATCGTGGTGGTGGGCGGCACGCTGACGGCCGAGCAGCTCTCCCCGCGCATGGCCGCCTATGTGCTGCAGGCCGCAAATGCGGGCGTGCCGCTGGTGGGCATTTGCGTGGGCAGCTTTGTGCTGGCGCGCCTGGGACTGATGCAGAACCGGCGCAGCTGCGTCAGCTGGTTCCACCACGGCGAGTTCCGGGCCCAGTTTCCGCAGTTGCAGGCCAGCTCGGACGAGCTCTTCATCATCGACGGTGACCGCCTGACCTGTGCCGGTGGCACCAGCGTGGTCCATCTGGCGGCGCACCTGGTCAAGCAGTTCTGTGGCGAGGCCGCCGCCGAAAAAGCGCTGCGCATCATGATCGAGCAGGCTGCGCTGCCGGCGCGCTCGGCGCAACCACAGCCCTTTCAAACCCCCAAGACGCACGACCTGCGCGTGCGCAAGGCCATGCTCCTGATGGAGCGCAATCTGGAGTCGCCGCTGTCGGCCGAATTCGTGGCCCGTCACGTGGCCTTGAGCGTGCGCCAGCTGGAACGCCTGTTCAAGGCCGAGGTCGGCTGCAGCCCCTCGGTGATGGCCTTGCGCATACGCCTGGCCCACGCCCAGCACCGCTTGCTGCACGGCCAGGAGCCGGTGGCCGACATTGCGCTGCAAAGCGGCTTTGTCAACCGCTCGCATTTTGCGCACAGCTTTCGCCAGGCGTTTGGCATGACGCCCAGCGCGCTGCGGGCCACGCAAGGGACGGTCGGGTAAGCAGGCCATTGCGCCGCATACTTGGGCCATGCAAAAACCTGATCTGGCCCTGCTGCACGGCTCCAGCGTCGACCTGGTGGCCGGCCTCTGCGTGGCCGGCCTGCTGCTGCCCGAGGCCGTGGCCTATGCCGGCCTGGCGCACCTGCCGGTGGGCCATGCGCTCACCGCCGTGGTGCTGGGGCTGCTACTGTATGCGCTGTTCGGCGGCAGCCGCTTTGCCATCGTCGCCCCCACCTCGTCCACCGCCACGCTGGCGGCCGCCGCCGCCCTGTCCATGACCGGGGCCTACAGCGCAGCCAATGCTGCGGCCTATACCCAGACGGTGATGGCGTTGGTGCTGCTGTGCGGCCTGCTGCTGGTGCTGCTGGCGCTGACCCACCAGGGCCAGCTCTCGTCCTACATTTCACGCCCGGTGCTCAAGGGTTTTGGCTTTGCGTTGGCGCTGTCGATTGTGCTCAAGCAGCTGCCCGACGCGCTGGGCCTGGAGCTGCCCGCCGACACGCCCTCCGACCCACTGCAGCTGCTGTTGTTTGCGCTTACGCACGCGCCGCTGTGGCATGGGCCCACGCTGGCCGTGGCGCTGCTGGCCGGCGCCCTGATGGCCTGGCTGCGGCGTTGGCCGCGCCTGCCGGCCTCGCTCCTGGTGATGGCCTTGGCGATTGGCCTGGCGCCGCTGCTGGACTGGCAGGCCCTGGGTGTGCGCCAGATTGGCGCCGTGGCCGCCCCCAGCTTTGCGCTGGGCCTGCCGCAGCTGCCGCTGGCCGACTGGCTGCGCGCCGGTGAGCTGGCCTTTGGCCTGGTGATGCTGGTGTTTGCCGAGTCCTGGGGCAGCATGCGCACCCAGGCCCTGCTGCATGGTGATGCGCTGGATGCCAACCGCGAACTGCTGGTGCTGGGGGTGTGCAATGTGGGCGCCGGGCTGCTGCAGGGCATGCCGGTGGGCGCGGGTTTTTCTGCCACCAGCGCCAATGCCGCAGCCGGTGCGGTGTCGCGCCGCGCCGGCGCTCTGGCCCTGGTGGCGGTGCTGCTGGCCATCGCCTTTGCCGTGCCGGCCCTGCAACGCCTGCCGCGCGCGGTGCTGGCCGTGGCCGTGGTCAGTGCCCTGTGGCATGCGCTGTCGCTGCGCCCCTTGCTGGCGGTGTGGCGCATGAACCGCGACCGGCTGCTGCTGTTGGCGGCCGTGCTGGCCGTACTGCTGCTGGGGGTGCTGGACGGCATGCTGGCCGCGATTGCCCTGTCGGTGCTGGCAGCGCTGCACCGCTTCAGCCAGCCGGTGGTGCATGAGCTGGGCGAGCTCGGCAGCAGCCGCAACTATGTCGATGTGCAGGTGCAGCCGGGTGCCGTTGCCCGTAATGGTCTCTTGGTCCTGCGCCCCGAAGAGCCGCTGTTTTTCGGCAGCGCCGAGCGCGTCATGGCCGAGGTGCTGCGCCAGGCCACTGCACGTGCCGGCCTGCATACCGTCATCCTCAGCCTGGAAGAAAGCGCCGACCTGGACAGCACCGCGGTGGACTGCCTGATGGAGCTGCGCCACAGCCTGCAGGCCGCCGGCAAGACGCTGCTGCTGGCGCGCGTGAAAACCACCGTGCGTGAGTTGCTCAGCCGGGTCGACCCGCAGGGCGTGGGCCAGGACGCGCAGCTGTTCTGGAGCGTGGCCGATGCAGTGGCGGCGGCAGACCGTGGTATTTGACCTGATGAAGTCTGGGACTTGTTTTCATTAGTCTGGAGGTGGCAGCGTGATTGAACGCCTGATTCGCACTGTCATTCGGTAACCACGGCGAGCCTGCAGAGGTTTGCCCGACAATGGCACACCATCCCCAAAGACAACGCGCTGCATGATCCAGACATTGGCACAACCGGAGGCTAGCAGCGCGTCAAGCGGCTGGCGCAGCGCATTGCTCTGGAGCCTGTACGCACTGCTGTCCCTGTCCCTGGCCTGGCTGGCCGGTGAATGGACCGCGCAGCGGGAAAAGCGCGTGCAGGTGGAGGCGATTCACCGCACGATCGAGGTACAGGCCCTGGGCCTGCGCGGCACGGTGGCGCGCTACAACCACATTCCCTTTGTCACGGCGCAGCACCCCGACATGCAGGCGCTGCTGCGTGCCCCGCAGGATGCGGCCCTCAGAGCCCGGGTGAACCGCTATTTGCAGGAAACCAGCCAGCGCATCGGCTCCAATGCGCTTTACTTGATGGACGCGCACGGCCTGACGCTGGCGGCCAGCAACTGGCAGGAAACGGAAAGTTTTGTCGGCCAAAGCTATTCCTTTAGGCCCTACTTCAAGGATGCGCTGGCCGGACGCGATGGGTTTTTCTATGCCATTGGCAACAACACCCGCGTACCCGGCATGTTTATCTCGGCACCCGTGCGTGCCGGCACCGACGTACTGGGAGTGATTGCCATCAAGGTCAGCCTCAGTGATATCGAAGACGCCTGGCGGCGCACCCTGGAGCCGGTGTACCTGACTGACGCCTATGGCGTGATTTTTCTGGGCTCCATAGATGCCTGGCAGTACAAGGCCACGCGGGCGCTGTCGCCCGCGGCACTGGACTGGATACGCAACAACCGCCAATACGGCGACCGCCTGGACTTTGCACCGCCGCCCTGGCAGCAACAGCGCGAGTCGGCAGAGGGCAGCTATGAGACCCGTACCGTGCTCAACAACCGGCAGCAGCAGTTTTTGTCGCTGGACGAAGACCTGCCGGAATTCGGCTGGAAGCTGGTGGTGATGACGGACCTGGCGCCCGTTACCTGGGCCCGGCGGGCCGGCCAGGTGCTGGCCCTGTTGCTGGCCCTGGTGCTGCTGCTGGCCTTCAAGGTCTGGCAACAGCGGGAGCGGCGTTTCAGCGAATTGCACCGCCACCGCAGCGAGCTGGAAAAGCGCGTGCAGGAGCGCACCGAGGAGCTGCAGGAAGCGCACGCCTTTCGCAAGGCCATGGGTGACTCGCTGGTGGTGGGCATGCGCGCGCGCGACCTGGCCGGGCGCATCATCTATGTCAACCCGGCGCTGTGCGAGATCACCGGCTACAGCGCGCAGGAGCTGGTGGGCCAGCTGCCGCCCTATGCCTACTGGCACCCCGATGGCATGGAGCAGCACTGGCACGACAATGAGGCTGTGCTCAGCGGCAAGACCGCCATGAACGGTTTTGAGTCGCGCATACGGCACCGCAATGGCCACGATGTCTACACCATGATTTATTCCGCCGCCCTGATTGACGGCAGCGGCCAGCACAGCGGCTGGATGAGTTCGGTAGTGGACATCACCGAGCAAAAGCGTGCCGAGGAGCAACAGCGCATGCAGACCGCCAGCATGCAGCGCACCAGCCGCCTGGCCACCTTGGGCGAGATGGCCTCTACCCTGGCCCATGAGCTGGGCCAGCCCTTGATGGCCTTGGTGAGTTACTCGGGCGCCGCGCGCGCCTTTGCCGAACGCGGCCAGAGCGAAGCCCTGCGCGAGACCCTGGGCGACATCAGCACCCAGGCGCAGCGTGCGGCCGACATCATTGGCCGCATACGTGGCTTTGTGCGCCTGCAGACCAG
>JAYVNF010000057.1:0-7273 GCA_043758575.1 Rhodoferax sp. | reverse complement strand
CCGTGCCGGCGAGCTGGTAACGCTCCAGGCATCCATCCACCAGGCTTTCAGCCAGCACCAGCAGGCCGCGCTCGGTGTCGACCAGGGCGTAGGCTAGCTCCGGATTGAGGTTGAGGGCTTGGTTGGCGGGAATGGTCCAGGCGGTGGTGGTCCAGATCACGGCAAAGGCTTTTTTGTTGCTGTCGCCGGGAAGGGCGGACAGGCCGAAGGCTTTTGCCAGCGCAGCCGCGTCGTTGGCTTCAAAAGCCACGTCCAGGGTGTCGCTCTTCTTGTCGGCGTATTCGATTTCAAACTCGGCCAGTGAACTGCTGCAGTCAAAGCACCAGTACACCGGTTTCAAGCCACGGTAGGCAAAGCCGCGCTCGATCACGCGCTTGAAGGCGCGGATCTGGCCGCCCTCGTTGGCCGGGTCCATGGTGCGGTAGGGCCGCTCCCAGTCGCCCAAGACGCCCAGGCGCTTGAAGTCCTCGCGCTGCTGGTTGATCTGTTCGGTGGCAAAGGCGCGGCTCTTGGCCTGCATGTCGTCACGGCTCAGGTTGCGGCCGTGCAGTTTTTCGATCGCGTTCTCGATCGGCAGGCCGTGGCAGTCCCAGCCCGGGATGTATTGCGCGTCAAAGCCGGCGAGCTGCTTGGACTTGACGATCATGTCTTTCAGCACCTTGTTCAGGGCGTGGCCGATGTGCAGCTTGCCGTTGGCATAGGGCGGGCCGTCGTGCAACACAAACAAGGGCGCGCCCAGGCGGGCGTCGCGCAGTTTTTTGTAGATGCCTTGCTCGCTCCAGGCCTTGGCCCAGGCGGGCTCGCGCTTGGGCAGGTCGCCGCGCATGGGGAAGGCGGTGTCGGGCAGGTTCAGGGTGCTGCGGTAATCAACTTTTTCGGACATGGCGAAATCTCGGGTTTGGGAGCGCTGGCAATGGGGTGGGGTAGGGGGCGAAGCCGTCTGCCGCCGGGCTGGTTCGAAGAAGACGCGGGGCCAGGTGCGTCAGGGTGGCCCCGTCAAATTCGGCGGACGAGCCAGGCGCGTGCGTCGTCGCAGTCTTTGCGTATGCCTTGGGTCAAGGCGTCCAGACCGTCGTATTTGAGCTCGTCGTGCAGTTTGTGCAGTAGTTCCACGCGGATGATTTTACCGTAGCCACCTTCGGCCCCCAGCGTCTCGGGCCAGTCCAGGCAATGGGTCTCCAGCAGCACGCGCCCGCCGTTCACATCGTTGGGGTCAATCGAGGGGCGCACGCCCAGGTTGGCCACACCGCGCAAGGGCGTGTCGGAGAGGCCATGCACCAGCACCACAAAAATGCCGCTGGCGGCAGGTTTCCAGTGGGCGAAGCGCAAGTTCAGGGTTCGCATCCCCATGGGATGCTGCGCATCCTGACCCAGCGTGCGGCCCAGCTTGCGCCCATGCACGATATGGCCGGAGATGCAGTAAGGCCGGCCCAGCAGGCGCGCCGCATCCTGCATGCGCCCATCCCCCAGGGCCTGGCGCACGGCAGAGCTGGACACGCGCAGGCGGTGCACCTCGTAGCTGTTCATGCGCGCCACATCGAAGCCGTGGGCGTCGCCAGCAGCGTCCAGCGTGGCGTAGTCGCCGGCGCGCTTGGCGCCAAAGCGGAAGTCGTCACCTACCAGGATGTAGCGCGTGCCCAGGCCTTGGATGAGCACGTCCTGAATGAAGGCTTCGGGCGAGAGACCGGCCAGGCGGGCGTCAAAGGGCAGGACAACGGTCTGGTCGACGCCGCAGTTGGCCAGGTCTACGAGCTTGTCGCGCAGGGTGCCGACACGGGCCGGCGCCAGTTCGGGCTTGTGTTGCACGGCGGCGAAGAAATCGCGCGGGTGCGGCTCAAAGGTCAAGACGCAGCTGGGTACGCCGCGTTGCGCAGCCTCGCCGCGCAAGAGCGAGAGCATGGCCTGGTGGCCCCGGTGCACGCCGTCGAAGTTGCCAATCGTGAGGGCGCAGGCCTTGGCCACGCCGGGGTGCTTGAAGCCGCGAAAAACCTTCATGGATTTGGTATCTTTTTGATAGCAGGCGGCACTGGTGCGCTGTGCCTGTGAAGCGAATGTGTCATGGAAACCCTGTATATTGTCACCGAGCGCCGCCTCAAATCAGTTTTGGGTCAGGCGCAGCAGACATTTGCAGTCCGTATTGGTGGTTTTCAACCGTTGATGGAGGTCTTGAGTGAAAGTCTTGAAGTTGTCGGCCCAGGGGCTGCCCCAGTCCTGGATCACGCTGGAACAGGCGGTGATCCACTATGCCTCGGACGAGGTGCGCTGGGAGTCGGGTGGTGAAGTCGCGGTGTTCCATGGCGGGCACAACGCGCGCACCGGCCTGCAGTCGATCATTCACGTCAACAGCATCATCGGCACCCGCGGCGTGCCCAATATCAACCCTTTCAATTTGCGTCCGGGCCTGACCAACAGCAAGCTCTTTATTCGCGATCGCAATGTCTGCGCCTACTGCGGCGGCCATTTTCATGAGAGTGACCTGACGCGCGAGCACATCATTCCCTTTGCCCAGAACGGCATAGACACCTGGATGAATGTGGTCACGGCCTGCCGCCCCTGCAACCACCGCAAGAGCAGCCGCACGCCCGAGCAGGCACATATGCCGCTGCTCTACACGCCCTATGTGCCCAGCCTGTGGGAGGACTTTATTTTGCGTAACCGCCGCATCCTGGCGGACCAGATGGAGTTTTTGATGGCGCATGTGCCGCGCTCTTCGCGTTTGCTGATTTAAAGACGTCGCTACCACAGGCGGCGTGAAGCCTGATCTCTGGCGGATCTGGCGATTGGGTTTACAGAGAGTAAACTACATTTTGGTGGAGTACTCCCGTTCATGCCTGAAACAGTTTCCTCTCGCTCCCTGCGCTGCAGTCGGCGCGCCCTCCTGGGTGCAGGTTTGGCGGCACCGCTTGCTGGCCTGTTGTCTGCCCCTGCGGCCGCCTTGGTCAGCAGCAATGCCATGCTGGCCACGCCCTGGCAGGCCGGGCTGAACCCGGCCGACTACCTGGTGAGCGAAAAGCTCGATGGTGTGCGCGCCCTCTGGGATGGTCACACCCTGCGCTTTCGCAGCGGCAGGCCGATTGCCGCTCCGGCCTGGTTTGTCGCAGGCTTGCCGGCCTTGGCGCTGGACGGAGAGTTGTGGGCCGGTAGGCGCAGTTTTGACCGGCTCTCCGGTGTGGTGCGCAAAGACTCCCCAGTGGACGCCGAGTGGCATGCGCTGCGCTACATGGTGTTTGACCTGCCGCAGGATGGCCGCGCCTTTGCCGAGCGTGCCCGGCATATTCCAGAAGTTGTAGACGCTGCCCAGCAGCCCTGGCTGCAGGCCGTGGCGCAATCCACAGTGCCCGATGCCGCCGCCCTGCAACAGCGTTTGAACCAGGTCGTGACTGACGGCGGTGAGGGCTTGGTGCTGCACCGCATGGACGCGCTGTGGACAGCCGGTCGCAGCGATGCGCTGCGCAAGCTCAAGCCGCTGCCGGACGAAGAAGGCCTGGTGCTGGCCCGCATCGCCGGCACCGGCAAATACCAGGGCCGCATGGGCTCGCTGCTGCTGCAAACCCCGCAAGGCCAGCGCTTTTCCCTGGGCACCGGTTTCACCGACGCCCAGCGCGCCGATCCACCTGCCGTGGGCTCAGTGGTCACCTACCGCTACCGGGACCGCACCGCCACTGGTTTACCTAAATTCGCCAGCTTTGTGCGGGTGCGGGAGGCGGAGTAGTTTCTGCTGCGATGACGTGAGGTCTGCGCGTGACAAAATCCGCGTCACATGAAAAACATTGTCATTCTGATTTCCGGTGGCGGCTCGAATATGGCCGCTGTAGTGCGCACTGCCGAACGTGAACAATGGGCCAAGCGCTATGGCGCCCGGGTGTCGCTGGTGATCAGCAACAAGGCCGATGCAAAAGGCCTGGATTTTGCCCGTGCACAAGGCATTGCCACCGAGGTGATGGACCACAAGGCTTTTGCCAGCCGCGAGGCCTTTGATGCGGCACTGGCCGAACTGATTGGCCGCCAGGACACGCCCGCGCAGCCCGCACTGGTGGTGCTGGCCGGCTTTATGCGCATCCTCACGCCCGCCTTTGTGGAGCGCTTTGCCGGGCGCTTGACGAACATCCACCCCTCGCTGCTGCCGGCCTTCACGGGCCTTCACACGCACCAGCGCGCCATTGCGGCGGGCTGCAAGTTTGCCGGTGCTACCGTGCATCTGGTCACCGCCGAGCTGGACCATGGGCCCATCCTGGAGCAGGCTGTGGTACCGGTGCTGCCGGATGACACAGAGGACACGCTGGCCGCGCGCGTGCTCACCCAGGAGCACCTGATTTATCCGCGCGCTATTGCGCGACTGCTGCAAAGCGCGGCTGGCGCACACCTTTGAATTCAATCTCTTCCAGAAACATGGCCGCCGGGCGTACCCAAAGGCCGTGCTCGCCGTAGAGCGCGCGGTACAGGGTCATGGGTTCCAGCGTTTCGCTGTGGCGCACGGTGTCTATCACCTGGTACAAATTGCCCTTGTAGTGGCGGTACAAACCGGGGGGCGTGGTAACTAAAGGGGGGAGGGTTTCTGTGGTCATGGGACAATCGTAGGCTATGCACCCAAAAGCTCTGTTGGACGCCTGCGCCGAATTGGTCAGGCTGTCTCTTAAATTCGACCATCCGGCTGACGCCATTGTGGCCCGTTTCTTCCGCGACAACCGTGGCCTGGGGCCGCGCGAGCGCGCCACCATGGCCGAGACGGTGTACACCGTGCTGCGCAAAAAGCAGCTGTTTGACCACCTGGCACCTTCGGGCAGTGGCCCCAAGGAGCGCCGCCTGGCGATCCTGGGCTTTTACGGCCCCGGCGACTTTCTGCGCAGCGCGCTGACCGACCAGGAAGTGCGCTGGCTTGACCAGTGCGAAAAAATCGACCCGGCCGACCTGATGGAGCGCCATCGCCACAACCTGCCCGAGTGGCTGGTGCAACCCCTTAAAGATCAACTAGGCAGCGGCTTCTGGCCTCTGGTGGAAAGCCTGAACAAGGGCGCCGGCCTGGACCTGCGCGTCAACGACTTCAAGGCCAAGCGCGCCGATATCCAGAAGGAACTGGCCAAGGCCGGCATCAAGGCCGTGCCCACACCGTATTCGCCCTGGGGTTTGCGCATTGCCGGTCGCCCGGCACTCAACAAGATGGAAGCCTTTACGCGCGGCGACTTCGAGGTGCAGGACGAAGGCTCGCAGTTGCTGGCCATGCTGGTGGATGCCAAGCGCAGCGAGATGGTGGTGGACTTTTGCGCCGGTGCCGGTGGCAAGACCCTGGCCCTGGGCGCTGCCATGCGCAGCACTGGGCGGCTGTATGCCTTTGACACCTCGGCGCATCGACTGGACTCGTTCAAGCCACGCCAGGCCCGCAGCGGCCTCTCCAATGTGCACCCGGCAGCGATTGCCCACGAGCGCGATGAGCGGGTGAAACGCCTGTCCGGCAAGATTGACCGGGTGCTGGTGGATGCACCGTGCACCGGCATGGGCACGCTGCGGCGCAATCCGGATTTGAAGTGGCGCCAGACCCTGCAGACGGTGGAAGAAATGGCCGTCAAGCAGACCGCCATTTTGCAAAGCGCCTCGCGCCTGCTCAAAAGCGGCGGACGCCTGGTGTATGCCACCTGCAGTGTGCTGCCGCAGGAGAACGAGGCGATTGCTGAAGCTTTCAGCGCGGCCAATCCGGACTTTGTACCTATGCCGGTGGGCGAGGTGCTGAGTGGGCTCAAGGTGGCCGATGCGGCCAGGCTCTGCAGTGGCGGCGAAGATGGGCAGTTGTATTTGCGCCTGTGGCCCCATATGCATGAGACCGACGGCTTCTTTGCCGCTGTGTGGCAACGCAAATAAGGCAGGGAAAACGCTGCTAGCCAGCGTCTCTGCCGCACATAAAATAGCGCGGTGCACGTTGGATGGGCCAGCAAGCCCAGGCACATTACTCTTATATAAATGGGTGGATATATGTTGTTACCTGACTGGACCGTGTTGAATGCCGCTATCGAGTGGTTGGCGCACGGTGCCTTGGCGCTGAGTTGGTGGCAGGTTGTGCTGGCGGCTTTGGCCATGACGCATGTGACCATGATCAGCGTCACCGTGTTCCTGCACCGCCACCAGGCCCATCGCGCCCTGGACCTGCACCCGATTGCCTCGCACTTCTTCCGTTTCTGGCTGTGGCTGACCACCGGCCAGGTGACCAAGGAGTGGGCCTCCATTCACCGCAAGCACCACGCCAAGTGCGAGCAGCCCGATGATCCGCACAGCCCCCATGTGTATGGCATCAAAACTGTGCTGACACGCGGCGCAGAGCTCTACCGCACCGAGTCCATGAACCAGGAAACCCTGGCCCGTTACGGCCACGGTACCCCCAATGACTGGCTGGAGCGCAATCTGTACACGCGCTTCTCCTGGCAGGGCGTGGGCCTGATGTTGATCATCGACCTGAGCCTGTTTGGCGCTGCCGGCTTATCCGTGTGGGCCCTGCAAATGGCCTGGACGCCCATAATGGCCGCCGGCATCATCAATGGCGCCGCCCACTACTGGGGCTATCGCAATTTCGAGGCGCCCGATCACAGCACCAACATCTCGCCCTGGGGCATCCTGATTGCCGGCGAAGAGTTGCACAACAACCACCACACCTATCCGACCTCGGCCAAGCTGTCGGTCAAGCCCTATGAATTCGACATTGGCTGGATGTACATCAGCCTGATGCAGATGGCCGGTCTGGCGCGCGTGAAGAAGACACCACCCAAGGCTGCTTATGGCGACATCCGCCCCGTGGCCGATGAGAAGACACTGGAAGCTTTGATTGCCAACCGCTATGAAATCATGGCGACCTATGCCTTGGGTGTGCGCCAGGCAGCGCGTGAAGAGTTTGAAGCCATGAAGACGCGCAGCGCCGATGCTGCTGTCTTCAAGTCGGTCAAACGTTGGATGCACCGGGATCAGGAAAAGGTTCCTGCCGCCTTGGTGCCGGTTCTTGCCAAGGCTTTGGCGGCTTCACCGGTGCTGGGCAAGATGGTGGCGATGCGCGAGGAGTTGCGTCAGATGTGGCTTAACACCCATGTGTCGCGTGACCAACTGGCGCTGGATTTGCAGGGTTGGTGTCACCGGGCTGAAGAGAGTGGGATTGCGGCTTTGCGCGAGTTCTCTTTGAGGTTGCGGGCGGCTCGGGTTTAAGCTCCTTTTTTAAGACACTTCTCTCTGGCGGGGGATGGGGTGTCGGCATTGGCCTCATGGCGGAGTACCGCAAATCGGCCAATACCGACACCCC
>JAYVNF010000056.1:0-7291 GCA_043758575.1 Rhodoferax sp. | reverse complement strand
CGAACAGGACAGTGAAACGCGTCAGCGCCGATGATAGTGCGGGTTCCCGTGTGAAAGTAGGTCATCGTCAGGCTATTAATAGCGAAAAAGCCCTCTCAGGTCTCTGAGAGGGCTTTTTTTTGTCCGGAAATTTCCAGGCAATTCCGCTGCATATGCTTTGCGAAAATGAAAAAGCCGCCTGAGAAAGGCGGCTTCGCACACAGCAATGCACAACGGCTGGCCCAGCCAGCGCTCAGGTACCTGCTCGCTCCAGCATGGCATGCAGCAGCACATTGCAGCCGGCCGTGATGTGTTCAGGCTTGGCGTCTTCGATCTCGTTATGGCTGATACCGTCCTTGCAGGGAATGAAGATCATGCCGCTGGGCGCCAGCTTGGCCATGTAGACCGCATCGTGCCCGGCGCCGGAGACAGCCGGCATATTCGAATAGCCAAGCTTCTTGGCCGCACGGGCCACCGCATCGACACAGTCGGCATGAAAGCCTATGGCCGAATAGCTGGAGACCATTTCAATCTTCACATCCAAGCCGCTCTCCGTGGCCGCCTTGGCGGCAAAGGCTTTCACTTCGTCGGCCATCTGGTCTACCAGGGTGTCGGTGCTGTTGCGCAGGTCGATACTGAACTTCACACGACCGGGAATCACGTTGCGGCTGTTGGGAAAGACCTGCACCATGCCCACAGTGCCCCGACCATGCGGCGCATGACGCAAGGCAGTTGCCACGACTTCTTGCATGATGCGTGCAGATACCTGCATGGCGTCCTTGCGCAGGGCCATGGGCGTGGGGCCAGCGTGGGCCTCCATGCCGGTGACGGTGCAGTCAAACCAGCGTATGCCCAGCACGCCCTGTACCACACCGATGGTGACGTCGTTGTCTTCCAGTACCGGGCCTTGTTCGATATGCGTTTCGAAATACGCGCCTATAGGGTGGTCGCCAGGTTCCTGAGTACCGATGTAGCCAATGCGTTCCAGCTCGCCCTTGACCGATTTGCCCTCGGTGTCGGTGGCAGCATAGGCATGTTCCAGCGAGAAAGCCTTGGCGAACACGCCAGACCCCATCATTACCGGCACAAAGCGTGAGCCCTCCTCATTGGTCCAGAAGGCCACCTCGATGGGGGCCTCGGTTTCTATGCCCAGGTCATTGAGCGTGCGCACCACTTCAATACCGGCGAGCACGCCGTAGTTGCCGTCGAACTTGCCGCCCGTGGGTTGGGTGTCGATGTGGCTGCCGGTCATGATGGGTGGTAGGTTGTTGTTGCGACCGGCCCGGCGCATGAAGCCGTTGCCAATCTTGTCGACGGTGACTGTCATGCCGGCCTCACGGGCCCAGCCGAGCACCAGGTCCCGACCCTGCTTGTCCAGATCGGTCAGGGTCAGGCGGCAGACGCCGCCTTTGGGGGTGGCGCCAATTTGGGCCAGCTCCATCAGGGAGGACCAGAGGCGCTCACCGTTGATGCGTAGGGTGCTGGTATCAATGCTTGTTGTAGTTGTCATGGTGTGGCTTCCTGTTGCTTGTGTAGAGGTGGCCGGTCTGCAAATCAGCGCAGCACCGCCGTCGGCTTGAGCGTCTCGGCCCGCAGCGCCGCCGCCGTGAAGTTGGAACTGAAGGCGGGCCGTTTGATGTAGCGTCCCTTGCCGCGCACCGCCCGCAGATCGCCCTGCACAAATACCAGCTCACCCTGGCTGATGGTGTGGCTGGGAATGCCCTTGACGGTGCGGCCTTCGAAGATATTGAAGT
This sequence comes from Rhodoferax sp., assembly GCA_043758575.1. Taxonomy (GTDB): domain Bacteria; phylum Pseudomonadota; class Gammaproteobacteria; order Burkholderiales; family Burkholderiaceae_C; genus Allorhodoferax. Next base: position 5,558 of record JAYVNF010000056.1, on the reverse strand, counting down.
CACCTTTGCTGTGCTGGGTCTTGGCCGACAGAGTCTTGGTGCCGGCCGGATCCCAGACCACCAGATCGGCGTCCGCCCCCACCGACACGTTGCCTTTTTGCGGATAGATGTTGAACAGCTTGGCGGTGTTGGCCGAGGTGATGGCCACAAACTCAGAAGGGGTCAGGCGCCCGGTGTTGACCCCCGCGTCCCAGATCACAGCCAGGCGTTCTTCTACGCCGCCGCAGCCATTGGGGATCTTGGCAAAGTTGTCCTTTCCAGCGGCTTTTTGCGCAGCGCAAAAAGTGCAATGGTCCGTCGCCGTGGTGTGCAGATTGCCGCTTTGCAGGCCGCGCCACAGGGCCTCTTGGTGGCCTACGGGGCGGAAGGGCGGGCTCATGACATGGGCCGCTGCGGTCGCGAAATCAGGGTGGCGGTAGACGCTGTCATCCAGCACCAAGTGGCCGGCCAGCACTTCGCCGTAGACGCGCTGTCCGCGCGCACGGGCGCGCGCAATCGCGTCGGCGGCTTCCATGCAGGACACGTGCACCACATAAATAGGCACGTTCAGCACATCGGCAATCGCAATCGCCCGGTTGGCCGCCTCGGCCTCCACCATGGGCGGGCGCGACAGCGGATGGCCCTCGGGCCCGCTGATGCCCATCTTGGCCACCTCGGCCTGAAGCAGGTACACCAGCTCGCCGTTCTCGGCGTGTACGGTGGGCATGGCACCCAATTCCAGTGCGCGTTTGAAACTGTTCACCAGGGTTTCGTCGTCGCACATGATGGCGTTCTTGTAGGCCATGAAGTGCTTGAAGCTGTTCACGCCCTCTTGCTGAACCAGGGTGCCCATGTCGCGCTTTACGGTTTCGTCCCACCAAGTGATGGCCACATGGAAGCTGTAATCGCTGGCGGACTTCTCGGCCCATTCGCGCCAGGTCTTGTAGGCCTCCAGCAGCGGCTGCTGCGGGTTGGGGATGACGAAGTCGATGATGGTGGTGTTGCCACCGGCCATGCCGGCCGCCGTGCCGGTGTAGAAATCGTCCATGGTGGTGGTGCCCATAAAGGGCAGCTGCATGTGGGTGTGCGGGTCTATGCCACCGGGCATCACATACTGGCCGCCCGCGTCCACCACGGTCGCGCCTGCGGGTGCGCTCAGGTTCTCCCCAACGGCCACAATTTTGCCGTCCTGGGTCAGCACATCCGCTGGAAAAGCACGGTCCGCGTTGACGACGGTGCCGCCACGAATCAAAAGACTGGTCATGGGTGTTTCCTCAAGAAAATTGCAAGCAAAGAATAGGGCAGAAAGCCTGGGCTGTCACCACCTGCCATCAATCCCACTCAGGCCGTGCTGCGCATAGGGTTGTTGGGGTGGGTGGTCCAGTCGGCATGTTGGGCCGATACGGCCTTGTGGGTACGCAAGTCGACCTCACCGGCGGGCACATCACGCAGGGTGATGCAGTCGCTCACCGGGCAGACGTTGACGCACAGATTGCAACCCACGCATTCGTCTTCCTTCACCTCGAAATGGCGCTTGCTATCCTTCTTAAAGGTGATGGCCTGGTGCGAGGTGTCTTCGCAGGCAATGTGGCAGCGCCCGCATTGGATGCACGATTCCTGGTTGATCACGGCCTTGCTGATGTGGTTCAAATTTAAATAACGCCAGTCGGACACCGTGGGCGTGGCCTTGCCGACGATTTGTGAAACACTGGTGAAACCCATCTCGTCCATGTAGGTGGACAGGCCGTCGGCCATGTCCTGCACGATCTTGAAGCCATAGACCATGGCAGCAGTGCAGACCTGCACATTGCCAGCGCCAAGGGCAATGAAGTCAACGGCGTCACGCCAGTTGCCAATGCCGCCAATGCCCGAGATGGGAATGCCAGCAGTCTGAGGGTCGCGTGCGATTTCGGCCACCATGTTCAGCGCAATCGGCTTCACCGCCGGGCCGCAGTAGCCGCCATGCGAGCCCTTGCCGCCAGTGGACGGGCTCATGGTCAGCGTATACGGGTCCACGCCCATGATGGAGTTGATGGTGTTGATGAGTGAGACGGCATCCGCCCCACCGGCCTTGGCAGCGCGCGCTGGCAGACGCACATCGGTGATGTTGGGCGTGAGCTTCACGATCACCGGCAGCTTGGTGTACTGCTTGCACCACTGCGTAACCATCTGGATGTACTCAGGCACCTGGCCCACGGCCGCGCCCATGCCGCGCTCGCTCATGCCATGCGGGCAGCCGAAGTTGAGCTCAATCGCATCGGCGCCGGTGTCTTCCACGCGCGGGAGGATTGCTTTCCAGGACTTTTCTTCGCAAGGCACCATGATGGAGACCACCATGGCGCGGTCCGGCCACAGGCGCTTGACCTCGGCGATCTCGCGCAGATTGATTTCCAGATCGCGGTCGGTGATCAGCTCGATATTGTTAAAGCCCATCAGGCGCCGGTCCGGGCTCAGCAGGGCGCCGTAACGCGGGCCGTTGACATTGACCACCGGCGGGCCGGCCTCGCCCAGGGTCTTCCAGACCACGCCACCCCAGCCGGCTTCAAAAGCGCGGTTGACGTTGTAGGCCTTGTCGGTGGGCGGCGCCGATGCCAGCCAGAAAGGGTTGGGGCTGGTGACGCCGGCGAAGGTGGTTTGCAGATTGGCCATGGTGTGAATTCCGAAGGGTGTGCAAAAAGGGCAACAGGTGGGGCAATAAGTGGGCAATAGGTGCGGTGAATGCGCTAGGGCAGTGTGTGGCTACTTGGCTGCCGCCAGTTGCGCGTGTATGGCCTTGGCCGAGCGCTTGCCATGCTCCACCGCTTCCACGGTCAGGTCCAGCCCGCCGGCACGGCAGTCGCCGCCGGCCCAGATGCCCTTGAGGTTGGTTGCGCCGTCCTCATCGGTGGCAATGCGGCCGCCTTGCAGCGTGAACCCGGCCTCTTGCAGCAGTGGGTTGCCGAGCTGCTGGCCAATTGCCTTGAGCACCACGTCGGCCTCCCAGGTAATTTCGCGTCCGGTGGGCGTGAGCTTGCCATCCACCAGGCTCTGCTGCGCAAAGCGCACAGCGCTGACATGGCCGTTGGTGCCCACAATTTCAACTGGCGCCAGCCACTGGTGCAGCACCACGCCATTGGTTTGCGCCCATTCCTGCTCGGCCTTGGAGGCCGACATCTGTTCGGGGCCGCGCCGGTACACCATGTGCACCACGCTGGCACCCAGCAGCTTGCTCTGCACCGCGGCGTCTACGGCCGTCATGCCGCCACCTATCACGATGACGCGACGGCCCACTGGCAGTTTGGACAGGTCCTCGCTCTGGCGCAAGGCGGCAATAAAGTCCACCGCATCCTGCACACCCTGCAGCTGCTCACCGGGCACGCCCAGCGCGGCTGTGCTGGACAGACCCAGTCCCAAAAACACCGCGTCGTATTCCTGGCGCAAGGCCTCCAGTTGGGCCGTGCTCTCCAGCTTCCAGTTGTTGCGTACCGCAATGCCACCCAGCCCCAGCAGCCACTGGATTTCGGCCTGCGCAAAGTGGTCGGGCGTCTTGTAGCTGGCCAGGCCGTATTCGTTCAGGCCGCCAGCTTTGGGCTTGGCGTCGAACACCACCACCTGATGGCCCAGCCGCGCCAGGGTGTGGGCGCAGGACAGGCCGGCCGGGCCAGCGCCCACCACGGCAATGGTCTTGCCGGTGGCCGCCGCACGCGTAAAGACCTGTGGCTGCGCACTTTCCATCAGCGCGTCAACCGCAAAGCGTTGCAGGCGGCCAATCGCCACCGGCCGGTCTTCTTGCGTGTTGCGCACGCAGACTGCCTCGCACAGGTTCTCGGTCGGGCAGACCCGGGCGCACATGCCACCCAGTGCGTTGCTGTCCAGAATGGTGCGGGCTGCACCACGCAGGTTGCCATCGCCTATGCGTTTGATGAAGGAGGGTACATCGATGCTGGTGGGGCAGGCCGTGGCGCACGGTGCATCAAAACAGTAGAGGCAGCGCTCGGCCTCCAGCACCGCTTGCGAGGGCGTCAGCCGCGGCGTGGCGTCGGCAAAACGCATGGCGTACTCCTGGGGCGGCAGGCGCCCACTCTGGATGTCGGGGGCGGTGGCTTGGGGGGCAACAGTGGTCACGCGGGCAGCTCCTGTAATTGCAGTACCAAAAAACTGACCATTTGGTCAAGTAATGCGGGGAATACTAGCAATGCCCGTGCCACTCTGTAACTAGGGGTTTGCCCGACCCAATGCCGTTCTTCGCCGAGGCCGATGCGCGACAATCGGCGCTCCGCCTGAAAATGCCATGCAAACCAAGACTCTCTCCATCCTCCCCGTCCTCTTCGCAATCGCTGCCGGTACCATGGTCCCTGTCTCGGCGTCCTTCGCGGCCATACACCACGCAAGCAAGCCCGCGTCCAACAAGAAGGCCGTGGCCGCCGTGAACGCTCAGCCGCCACTGGCTGCCCAGGCCACTTTGGCAGGCAGCCCGCCGGCGCTGCCTGCCAAAGCCTGGCTGTTGATGGACTTCGACTCCGGCGAGGTGCTTGCCTCGGCCAACCCTGACGAAGCCTTGCCACCGGCATCGCTCACCAAGATGATGACCAGCTACATCGTCGAGCAGGCGCTGCGCTCCGGAAAACTCAAGCAAACCGACCTGGTCTCGGTCAGTGAGAACGCCTGGTGCCGCGGTTCCAGCACCGAGTCGTGCATGTACCTGCCGCTCAACAGCCAGGCCACGGTGATCGATATCCTGCGCGGCATCATCATCCAGTCGGGTAACGATGCGTCCAAGGCGATAGCCGAGCACATGGCCGGTTCAGAAGCCGGCTTTGCCAAGCTGATGAATGCCGAAGCCCAGCGCCTGGGAATGACGCACACGCATTTCGTCAATCCCACGGGCCTGCCCGACCCGCAGCACAAGTCGTCTGCGCGTGACCTCGCCATCCTGGCGCGCGCCATCATCCACGACAGCGTGGACTACTACCCGATCTACGCGGAACGCGAGTTCAAGTACAACGGCATCAAGCAAGGCAACCGCAATGCCCTGCTCTACACCGACCCCACCGTGGACGGTCTGAAGACCGGCCACACCGAAGAGGCCGGCTACTGCCTGGTCACCTCCTCCACGCGCAACGGCATGCGCCTGATCACGGTCATCCTCAACACCAGCAGCGCGCAGGCGCGTGCCGACGAGACGCGAACGCTGCTGGGCTGGGGCTACAGCAGCTTCGAGAAGCTCACCCCGATTCAGCCGGACGCGGTGGTCACAACTGCCAAGCTCAGCTTCGGCAAGGCAGACACGGTTGCCGCAGGTCTGGGCGCACCCTGGCTGTTGACCGTGCCACGGGGCCAGCAAGTGCAGACCGCGGTGGAGCTCAAGCCGGGCCTGGAGGCACCGGTGGCCAAGGGCGCGGTGATCGGCAAGGTGGTCGCGACCTCCAACGGCAAGCCCGTGGGCGAAGCCTCGCTGGTGGCACGGGCCGATGTGGAGCGCGCCGGCCTGTTGCAGCGCATGGGGCAGCACATAGCCAAGTTGTTCGGAAAGTAAGCGCCACTTGGTCGGCGCTAAGCAGCGCCGGCAATCGCATGCAACAGGCTGTCTGTGTAGTGGC
>JAYVNF010000055.1:0-21071 GCA_043758575.1 Rhodoferax sp. | reverse complement strand
AGCAGGCACAAATTCCGCCACGCCTGCTGCGCGCTGCAACAGGCCGCATTACCACCCTGCAGTTTGAGCAGGTATCGGCCATGGCCATGCGGGAGCTGGATGATGAAGCACTGGGCTGGTTCGAACGGCCCCTGCCCTGGGGCAGCTATGGGCTGTTGGTGCGCGCCTCGCTCACGGCTCCGACGCTGCAGCTGGCCCTGAAACGCTGGTGCCGCCACCACAACCTCTTGACCCACAGCATCCAGCTGCAGCTGTCGGTACAGGGCGGCGTGGCCACGCTGGAGCTGCATGAGTTGTGCGACCTGGGTGCGATGCGCGAGTTCTGCATCGTCTCGGTGCTGCGCAACGCTCTGGGTGTGGCCTGCTGGCTGAGCGACTCGCGCATCGCGCTGGAGCAGACCACGCTGCGCTATGCCGCACCGCCCCACCACAGCAGCTACCGCGTGCTGTTTGACAGCCCGGTGCGTTTCGAGGCCGAGGCCAACCGCCTGCAGTTCAATGCCGGCTACCTGGCCCTGCCGCTGCGCCGCGACGAGGCCGCCCTGCAACGCATGCTGCAGCGCGCCCTGCTGCTGCTGGTGCGCCCCTACCGGCGCGACCGCTTGCTGGTGGAGAAAGTGCGCCAGACCCTGGCCCAGTATCCGCAGGAGACACGCCGCGCCGAAGACCTGGCGCACCGCCTGAACCTGTCCACCCGCACACTGCACCGCCAGCTCAAGGACGAGGGCAGCAGCCTGCAGCAACTCAAGGATGGGGTGCGGCGTGAGTTGGCGATGGCACAGCTCAACCGCAGCCAGCGGCCCATCAAGCAAATCGCCGAGCTGGTGGGATTCAAAAGCGAGAAGAGCTTTATCCGCGCCTTCATGGGCTGGACCGGCCAGACCCCCGATGCCTATCGGGCACCGCAGCCTTAGGCCGCTTGGGCAATGGAGCAGCCGCCGTGCGCGGACCTGCTCAGCGCAGCAGGGCCAGTGGCTCGGGCGCGGACTGCGCCGTACCACCGACGGTAAACACGTCCACCACCCGCAGCAAATCATTGGCCTGGCTGCGCAAGCTGGATGCTGCCGCTGCCATTTGCTCCACCAGCGCGGAATTCTGCTGCGTGACCTGGTCCATGCGGCTCACAGCGTCCCCGACCTCGGCCACACCCGTGGCCTGCGCATCACTGGCCACGCTGATTTCGCTGACGATGCCGGTGACCCGCTGAATCGAGCTGACCACCTCGGTCATGGTGGCACCGGCCTTGTCCACCAGCAGCGTTCCCTGCTCCACCCGCTGCGCGCTGGCGGTGATCAGCGATTTGATTTCCTTGGCCGCATCCGCGCTGCGCCCGGCCAGTGCCCGCACCTCGGATGCGACCACGGCGAAGCCGCGCCCTTGCTCACCCGCACGTGCCGCCTCGACGGCAGCGTTGAGCGCCAGGATATTGGTCTGAAAGGCAATGCCATCGATCACGCTGATGATGTCGGCAATTTTGCGCGAACTGTCGTTGATGCCCTTCATGGTCTCCACCACCTCACCCACCACCGCGCCCCCTTGGATGGCCACCGATGCGGCACTTTGGGCGAGCTGATTGGCCTGGCGTGCGCTGTCCGCGTTTTGCCGCACCTGTGAGCCCAAGGCGTCCATGGCCGATGCGGTTTGCTCCAGCGAACCGGCCTGGGTTTCGGTGCGGTCCGACAGATCCTGGTTGCCCTGGGCAATTTCGCTGGCCGCCATCGCCACGCTATTGGAGCCCGTGCGCACATCGCTCACCACTTTTTGCAGCTGCATGCGCATGCCTTGCAGGGCGGCCATCACGCTGCCCTCGTCGCCGCGCTGCAGCGGCACATTGACGGTCAGGTTGCCATCTTTGATGGTGTTCACCGCCTCGCGCACCACCATCGGGTCGGCGCCAAAGCGAGCCAGAATGACGCGCACCATCCCCACCAGAAAGCCCACCACTACCAGCACCGTGAGGGCAATCGCCCCCACCAGCAGCGCGTACCAGAGGTTTTTTTGCGCCACGGCGGCCTCCACCGCGCCCAGGGTGCGCTGGTCTATCAGGGTCAGGAACTCGTCCACCGGCTTCATGATCTTGGCCTTGAAGAGGTGGTAATTCTTGTCGTGCATCATTTGCTGCGCCCGCTGCATATCAGGCGCCCCTTTGAGCGTGAAGCCGCCCTTGCCGTCTGCCAGCTGCCCTTTGACCAGGTTCATGGCCACGGTTTCGGTGTTCACCAAATCGTCGGAGTTGTTCTGGGCTTCCTTGAGTTTGGCGAACTCGGCCTCGGTAAAGCCAGCCCTTTTCATCAGCTCCTGCAGGGCCACGCTTTCACCGGTGCCACGGCCCGGGTCGGTGCCGGCGGCGCGGAAGTCCCAGTAGATTTTTTCGTACTGATTGGGGCGTGGCTGTTTGCCATTGCGGATATTCAGAATTTCAAAATACTGCTTTTCCCATTCGGGATCGCCCGACACCACATAGGTGCGGGCCAGCCGGGTCAGGTCGTCCGAGCTTTGGCGCAATTCACCGGCCAGAAGATAGGAGTTGTAGCGGTTCAGGGTGACCTGTGCCAGGTTGTCGTTGACGACGCCCACTTTGTACAAGGCAAACACCAGCATGAGCGCCGGCACGGCCAGCGCGGCAAGCAAAAGCTGAAACATTTGGTTGACGGTTTTCATGGGGGCTCCCGGTAACAAACATCCGAATACAAGGCCGCAAACAGTTTGCAATGTCTTTTTATTCGTACATTTATACCGTGCCCACCTGCACCATGCAAATGCGGCGTTCGGATGCGCGGTTCAGCCGCGCACGCTCACACCATCAAACCGGGCAGCGCCGCCATGTCGGCAAACACCTGGCTGGCACCCGCATCCAGCAAGGGCTGGCCATGGCCCAACGGGGCATAGGCAAATACCGTGGCACCTGCGGCCACACCCGCGCGCAGGCCCGTGACAGTGTCCTCCACCACGGCGCAGCGGCTTGGCGTCACGCCCAGGTGGGCGGCCGCGGCCAGGTACACATCGGGATGCGGCTTGTTGCGCGGCATTTCCTGGCCACTGAAGATGCGCCCTTCAAAGTAGCCGGCCAGGCCGACCTTTTGCAGCATCATCACGATCTTGTAACGGTCCGCACCCGATGCACAGGCGATGCGGCCCTGGGTGGCAGCGTGCAGCTGCTGTACCGCCTGGTGGATGTTGGGGATGGCCTGCAGCTGGGCGTCCAGCATGGCGTTGCGGCGCTCTCGAAACGCCAGCAGCCAGGCCGGGGTGAGGGGCAGGCCGGTGTGCTGCTCGATTTGCGCCTGAAGGTCCATCACGGTCCTGCCCAAAAACAAATCCACGCAGGACTGCAGGGGCATGGACCAGCCGCGCTCTTCCAGCATGTCGCACAGCACGCTGTTGGTGATGGTCTCCGAGTCCACCAGCACACCATCGCAATCGAACAGCACGGCATCAAATTTCAGCAGCTTCACAAGGCATCTCCGTCCACATACAACCAGCACCCATGCTCGCACACAAAACGGCTGCGCTCGTGCAGGCGCACCGCCGCACCCTGCAGCGGCTTTTGGCGTGCCACAAATTCCACTTCCGCCGTGTCCGTGCCGGTCAGGCGCTGGGCGCGCACCTCCAGGCCCAGCCAGCGCACACCGGGCTCGAAGGCAATGCTTGGCGGGCGCTGGCCGACCTGCCAACTGTCCAGCAAATAGGCCTCGCGTTCCAGCACGAAGGCGCTGTAGCGGGAGCGCATCAGGGTGTGGGCGTCGGGTGGATGTGCGCGGCCGGATGGCACAGCGGCCTCCAGCCAGCGCCCACAGCAGTCGGCATAGGCCAGGGACTGGCCAGGCTTGGTAGGCCTGGCTGGTTGGTTGGGTTTGGCTGGGCCGGCGGGTGCAGCTGCCTGGTCCAACGAGAGCTCAGCGGCCAGGCGGCCACAGGGACAGGGGCTGTGCGGTGCGCACTGTTTCATAGCGGGACTACTGTGTTCATGCCTTGGTCGCGCGCCTTGCCTTTTGCTGCTCCAGCGTTTCGGTAGGCGCCCCCTGCTGGACCCACTCCGCATAGCCGCCATCGATGTGCGCCACATTGCGCATGCCCATGTCCTGCAGTGCCTTGGTGGCCAGGGCGCTGCGCCAGCCGGCGCCGCAAAAGAGAATGAACTCCCGGCGTTCATCGGCAAAGATTTTCTTGAAGTAGGGCGACTCCGGGTCGACCCAGAACTCCAGCATGCCGCGCGGCGCATGGAAGGCGCCCAGCACCGTGCCCTGATCGAGTTCGCGGATGTCGCGGATGTCGACGATCTGCACCTGTGGGTCGGCAAGGCGACTCTGCACCTGGGCCACGGAATAGGTGGTGACTTCGGCCATGGCCTCGGCCACGAGGGCGCGAAATCCTTTGGTGATGGGCATAGCGCTTTCTCCTGTTGCTGTTGCTGTTGCTGTTGCTAGTGTTGCACGTACTGTTGCAGCCACCGTGGGTCAGGCATTGTGCAACTGCTCGCCCTGCAGTGTGGCAGCACCGGCGCGCACCAGGTCCTGGACCAGCGCTTGCAGCGCCTGCGCCAAGTCCATGCCTTCGTACTGGAGCGCCACCAGGCGGCTGACATAAGGCGTGGCCTGGGCCCAGGCCAGCAGCTCTGTCATGCCCACTGTTTGCCACTCCAGCAACTTGAACTTGAGCAGCACCTTGGCCGCGTGCTGCAAGTGACGCTGCGGGTCGCTAATAAAACCCTGCAGGCGTTGGCGTGACCGAACCAGGGCCTCGGCCACATCAGTGAAGAGTGCGCCATGGCCCGGAATGACCACGTGCGCTTGCAGCGATTCGATCAGGTCCAGGGTCTGACCCACGGCATCAAAGCCTTCTTCACCCACCAATTCGGGGAAGACCACCCCAAAGCCGCGCTGCCACAGGGCATCGGCCGAAACCAGCACGCGGCTGATCGGTTCGAACAGAATGACCGAGTGGCTGTCATGGCCGGGGGCTGCGTGCACCTGCCACAGCAGATCGCCCAGTTGCAAGGCAGTGCCCGGCAGCAGCATGGCATCAAAGCCAAAGCGGGGACAGGTCTGGCCAGTAGCAGAGTAGCTCAGGGCCGCCTCATTCCACTCGGCCACCTGCGCCGCATCCCCCGGCGGAATCAAAGTCTGCATACCGGAAAAGCGCGCCTGCAGGGCAGCATTGCCACCGCAATGGTCGCTGTGCAAATGGGTGTTGAGCAGCAGGTCCAGGGGGCGGCCCTGCAGCCCGGCCTCCACCAGCTGCAGGGTTTGTGCGCTGTGGGTGCAGTAGCCGCTGTCGATCAGCGCCGTTCCGGCGCTGCCGGTGATCAGGACGTTGTTGCTGGAAAGCCAGCCGCGCTCCAGCACGGTGAGGCCAGGTGGCAGAAGCAGCTGCGGTACCTGGGGTGTTTCAGTGCCCATGTGCTGTGCGCTTCCCGCCTCAGGCCAGCGCGCGCTGGATGATGATTTTCTGCACGTCCGAGGTGCCCTCGTAAATCTGGCAGACGCGCACATCGCGGTAAATGCGTTCCACCGGAAAGTCGCTCACATAGCCGTAGCCGCCCAGGGTTTGAATCGCCACGCTGCAGACCTTTTCGGCCATCTCGCTGGCAAAGAGTTTGGCCATGGCGGCTTCTTTCAGGCAGGGCCGACCGGCATCGCGCAAGGCGGCGGCATGCCAGATCAGCTGGCGCGCCGCCTCCAGTTGTGTGGCGCATTCGGCCAAGCGGAAGCCGACGGCCTGGTGGTTGAAGATGGCCGTGCCAAAGCTCTGGCGCTCCTTGGCATAGGCCACAGCCACTTCGAAGGCGCTGCGCGCCATGCCCACACTTTGCGCGGCAATGCCGATGCGCCCGCCTTCCAGCCCGCCCAGGGCAATGCCGTAGCCCTCGCCCTCTTTGCCAATCAGGTTTTCCACTGGAATACGGCAGTTGTCGAAGTTGATTTGCGCGGTGTCGCTGGAGTGCTGACCGAGCTTGTCTTCCACCCGCGCCACGGTGTAGCCCGGCGCCTGGGTTGGTACCAGAAAGGCGCTCATGCCCTTTTTGCCGGCAGCCTTGTCGGTGACGGCCAGGACGATGGCCACGTCGCCGTTCTTGCCACTGGTGATGAACTGCTTGACGCCGTCAATCACATAGCTGTCGCCATCGCGCCTGGCGGTGGTGCGCAGGGCCGAGGCGTCCGAGCCCACATGCGGCTCGGTCAGACAAAAGGCGCCCAGCAGCTGCCCTTGCGCCAGCGGTGTCAGCCACTGCTTTTTTTGCTCGGCATTGCCGTAGCGCATGAGGATGGCGTTGACTGGACAGTTGGTGACGCTGATCACCGTGCTGGTGCCACCGTCGCCGGCGGCAATTTCTTCCAGCACCAGGGCCAGCGTCACGTAGTCCAGACCGGCGCCGCCCAGCTCTTCGGGCACACAGATACCGTAGGCGCCCAGGGCCGCCAGCCCCTGATGGGCTTCTTTGGGAAAGCTGTGTTCCTTGTCCCACTTGGCGGCATGGGGCCAGAGTTCGGCTTGGGCAAAGTCGCGCACGGCGTCGCGGATCATTTCCTGGTCTGGGGTTAGCAGCATGGTTTGTCTTCCAATTTTTTAGTCATTTCACTGCGCCGTGTAGCGGTGCGCCACCGTCAAATTCACAGCAGTTCCAAAGCCACCGCCGTAGCCTCACCGCCGCCAATGCACAAAGTCGCCACACCGCGCTTGAGCCCCCGCGCCTTCAGGGCGTGAATCAGCGTCACCATGATGCGCGCACCGGAGGCCCCAATCGGGTGCCCCAGGGCACAGGCGCCGCCATTCACATTCACCTTTTCATGCGGGATCGACAGCTCGGCCATCAGCGCCATCGGCACCACGGCAAAGGCCTCGTTCACTTCCCATAGGTCCACTTCCTCGGCCTTCCAACCCGCCTTGGCCAGCACCTTTTGCACCGCACCGACGGGTGCCGTGGCAAACCAGTTGGGTTCCTGCGCGTGCACGGCATGCGCCACCATGCGCGCCAGCGGCTGGCGGCCCAACTCGGTAGCGGTGCTGGCACGCATCATCACCATGGCCGCGGCACCGTCGTTGATGGAGCTGCTGCTGGCGGCAGTGATGGTGCCGTCTTTCTTGAAGGCGGATTTCAAAGTGGGAATCTTGTCCAACTTGATCTTGCCCGGACCTTCGTCGATGGAGACCACGACTTCACCGGAACGCGTCTTCACGGTCACCGGCGTGATCTCGGCCGCAAAGCCGCCGCTTTGAATCGCCGCCTGGGCGCGCTGCACGCTGGCGGTGGCAAAGGCGTCCTGCTGTTGGCGCGTAAAGCCGTATTTGGCGGCGCAGTCTTCGCCAAAGGTGCCCATGGAGCGGCCCGGCTCATAAGCGTCCTCCAGGCCGTCGTGCATCATGTGGTCCATCACCCGGTCATGGCCGATGCGGATGCCGCTGCGGCCCTTGGGCAGCAGGTGCGGTGCATTGGTCATGCTCTCCATGCCACCGGCCACCAGCACATCGTGGCTGCCGGCAATCAGCATGTCGTGGGCAAACATGGCCGCGCGCATGCCCGAGCCGCACATCTTGGACAGCGTGACGGCCCCTGCGCTCTTGGGCAAACCGCCCTTGAAGGCAGCCTGGCGCGCCGGTGCCTGGCCCTGGCCGGCCATCAGGCAGTTGCCAAAAATCACTTCGGTCACCAGCTCCGGCGCAATGCCGGCGCGCTGCACGGCGGCCTGGATGGCGGCACCGCCCAGGTCGTGGGCGGCCAGCGTGGTGAAGTCGCCCTGGAAGCCACCCATGGGGGTGCGGGCGGCGCTGACGATGACAATGGATTCGGACATGGGAGGCTCCTGCAGTTGACGTTTACGTAAACGTCAATTGTGACAGAACAGCAGCCTGCCTGGCTCAGGCGCGGGGCAACATGGCCTATTTGCTCAGGCGCGGCATCAGGCGCACGCCGGACACGGCTTCGCGGTACAGCGCGTCCAGGTCCGAATCGGCGGTGATGGTCATGTGCAGGTCGTGCAGCAGGCCGTCGGCCAGGCCATAGACCCAGCCATGCAGGGTAACGTCCTGGCCGCGCGCCCAGGCGTCCTGCAGCACCGTGCTTTGCGCCACGTTGACCACCTGCTCGATCACGTTGAGTTCGCACAGGGCCTGGGCGCGGCCGTGCTCGGGCAGCACTTCCAGCACATCGCGGTGGCGGTCGCGCACGTCCTGGATGTGGCGCAGCCAGTTGTCGGCCAGGCCTATGCGGGCGCCTTCCAGCGCGGCCTGCACGCCGGAGCAGCCGTAGTGGCCCACCACCATGACGTGCTCGACCTTGATGCGTTCCACCGCGAACTGGATAGTGGAGAGGGCATTCAGATCGGAGTGCACCACCACATTGGCCACATTGCGGTGCACGAACACCTCGCCCGGGTCCAGGCCGGTGATTTCATTGGCCGGCACGCGGCTGTCGGAACAGCCTATCCACATGTACTTGGGGCGTTGCTGGTTGGCCAGATTGGTGAAAAAGCCGGGGCGCTGGCGCACAATGTTGGCGGCCCAGGCGCGGTTGTTGGCGAAGAGGTTATTGAGTTCGGTCATAAGGCTTTTATTTTCTAAGCGAGATACGCACATTCCAGTCCAACAGGCCGTAGCGGGCGCGCTCCTGCTGGTCATCCTTGGCATTGAAGGCGCAGTTCGCTGACGGCTTGGCAGCGGTGCAGACAAAGCTGGCGGGATTGCCCAGCTGCCACATGCCCTGGGCATTGCGTGCCTCGCCGGTGAAGAACATGGCACGCGGTGCGTTCATAGGGTCTGCTGCCTCCGGCACGGATTTCAACAGATTGCGCCCGGCGTTGATGTAGGGGCCCTCAATGCCCGCCAGCGGAAACAGGGTGTTGAACATGTCGCGGTGGCTGGCAGGTTGTTCCAGCTGGTTGCCACATTGCAAGCCTTCGCCCCAAATCACAAAGGGCACCTGACGGCGCAAGTAGGCGCGGGTGGGGTCGGCATAGACACCGAAGGAGCGCACATTGTGGTCACCGGTGGCAGCGATGAGGGTGTCGGCCTTGTGCGGGCCTTGTTGGATGTCCTGCACGAAGCCGCCCAGCAGGTCGGCGGCGTAGTGGTAGGTGTCCAGGTTGAGCAGCAGGGTGTCGGCACTGGTCTCGCCCTTCCAGAGTGCCATGTCGCGCGGCACGCGCTTGTACTCGGGCGGCAGGTCGTAGGGCGGGTGGTTGGTGGAGGTCAGCACAAATACAAACAGCGGCTTGTCCGAGGGCTGGGCCATGCGGGTCTTGAGGTACTTGAAGACGTAGTCGTCCCAGACACCCCACAGGCCCAGAGTGGCCTCGGGGTAGGCGGCATGCAGGGTATTGGCATCAATGATTTCGTCAAAGCCCTGGGCCTGCAGCACCCTGTCCAGGCCACGCCAGCCGGCGCGCACCGAGGACACAAACAGGGTGCGGTAGCCGGCGTCGCGGGCTATTTTTGCCGTGGCCCAGGGAATCGGTTTACGCCCCACATCGCCCAGGGTGAGCGGCGTGATAGGCGTGGAAAACAGAATCGCTTCCATGCTGGGGTGGGTGCCGGCATGGGCGGAGTCAAAGTTGCTGAAGTGGCAGGCATGCTCCAGCGTGGGCGCCAGGCGGCCCAGCACGTCGAACTGCGGGCTGTTGTAGAGCATGGGCTCGGCGCTCCAGGACTCCATCAGAAAGAACAGCAGGTTCTTCTTGGGTGTGCCCGGCGGCAGCGCCGGGTGGGCGCTGAGTGCCGCCTTGACCTCGGCGTCCGAACCATGCGGCAGGCCCAGCACCTCGGCAGCGGCACGGGCCGAATCAAAGCCCATGGTTTTGAGGCCGACCAGCGGGTCCTGCAGGTTTTGCGACTGACCACGGCTGTCCCAGGCGTATTTCAGGGCGATGACGCCGTTGGGCACCATGTCATTGAGAAACTGCGAGGTGGTCACCGTCAGGTGCTGGCGCTGCAAGGCCATTTCGCGCAGCGTGCCCTTGCCGGCAAACACCAGGGCCCAGAAGGCGACAAAGATGAACAGGCCACGCAACCAGGGGCTGCGGCGGCGCAGGGCGCTGGCGGGCTGCACGCCTGCCACCAGGCGCTGGTGCACACGAAAGGTGCCCCAGCTGAG
The DNA here is from genome assembly GCA_043758575.1 of Rhodoferax sp. GTDB lineage: Bacteria > Pseudomonadota > Gammaproteobacteria > Burkholderiales > Burkholderiaceae_C > Allorhodoferax. The sequence goes on along the minus strand of JAYVNF010000055.1, from coordinate 10,984 downwards.
CAGGGCCACCAGCAGCAGGGAGGTGATGACTGGGAAGTCGTGCCAGATGGTTTTCAGCACCGCCCCGGTGTCGTCTTCCACCAGGCCAAACACCAGGGAGTCAATCGGTGTTTTGTAAAAACCAAAGTAGTGCAGATTGACCATGGACAGCAGCACAAACACAGCCGCCAGCACGGCGGTGATGCGTTTGTAAACGCTATCGGACACCCAGGGCAGCACCAGCAGCAGCACAAAGCCGGCGATGGCGCTGACCTTCAGGTCAAAGCGCACGCCCTGCCAGAGCACGGCCAGCACGTCGGAAGACGGCACATGAAAGCCGTCCGGCCAGAAGTGTATGACCTGGCCCCAACGGATCAGGGACAGCACCACGACCAGGGGCAGCACCAGCAGCCAGGCGCGGATCAGTCCGCGCAGGATGCCATTGAAAAAGCGGGAAAGATAGAGTTGGATTGGGGCGGGCATTTACATGGTTTCGGCGAACAATTCGCGACCGATAAGCATACGGCGAATCTCGCTGGTTCCAGCCCCGATCTCGTACAGCTTGGCATCGCGCCACAGGCGGCCCAGCGGGTAGTCGTTGATGTAGCCATTGCCACCAAATATTTGCACGCCCTCGCCGGCCATCCAGGTGGCTTTTTCGGCGGTCCACAGAATCACCGAGGCGCAGTCCTTGCGCACCTGCCGCACGTGTTCCACCCCCAGCAGATCCAGGTTTTTGGCCACGGTGTAGGCAAAGGAGCGGCCGGCTTGCAGCACGGTGTACATATCGGCCACCTTGCCCTGGATCAGCTGGAATTCGCCAATGCTCTGGCCGAACTGCTTGCGGTCGTGGATGTAGGGTACCACGTTGTCCATGACGGCCTGCATGATGCCCAGTGGCCCGCCCGTCAGCACGGCGCGCTCATAGTCCAGGCCGCTCATGAGCACCTTGGCACCCTGGTTCAGACCACCCAGCACGTTGTGCAGGGGCACTTCCACGTTGTCAAACACCAGCTCGCCGGTGTGGCTGCCGCGCATGCCCAGCTTGTCGAGCTTTTGCGCAATGCTGAATCCTTTCATGCCTTTTTCGATCAGGAAGGCGGTCACGCCACGCGCGCCGAGTTCGGGCTCGCTCTTGGCATAGACCACCAGGGTGTCGGCATCGGGCCCGTTGGTGATCCACATCTTGTTGCCGTTGAGCAGGTAGTAGTCGCCCTTGTCTTCGGCTTTCAACTTCATGCTCAGCACGTCGCTACCGGCGCCCGGCTCACTCATGGCCAGCGCCCCCACGTGCTCGCCGCTGATGAGCTTGGGCAGGTACTTGGCGCGCTGCTCGGGCGTGCCGTTGCGCTTGATCTGGTTCACGCACAGATTGCTGTGCGCGCCGTAAGACAGACCTACCGAGGCCGAGGCACGCGAGATTTCTTCCATGGCCACCATGTGCGCCAGGTAGCCCATGTTGGCGCCGCCGTACTCTTCGCCCACGGTGATGCCCAGCACGCCCAAGGAGCCCATCTTTTGCCACAGGTCCATGGGGAACTGGTCAGAGCGGTCGATCTCGGCGGCGCGCGGGGCAATCTCTTCCTGGGCAAAGGCGTGCACGGCGTCGCGCAGGGCGTCAATGTCTTCGCCGAGTTGGAAGTTCAGTCCGGGTAAGTTGTTCATGTGGGTCTCCTTGTTGTTGTGGTCAGCAGATTGTGATCAATAGGTCTTGGGCACGGGCACCAGGGTTTGCTGCATCACGGCGCAGGCGCTCTGGGTGCCGTCGGCAGCCACATGCAGAACCTCGGCACTGGTCACTATCAGGCGGCGCCCGCCCTTGACGACACGGCCTATGGCACGCAGTTCCCCGGCCTGGAAGCCGGCCAGAAAGTTGATCTTGTATTCGGCGGTGGTGACTTCCATGCCCTCGGGCGTGACGGTCAGCCCGGCATAGCCCGCCGCAATGTCGGCCAGCGCGCCCATGGCGCCACCGTGGAAGCCGCCCTGCTGCTGCGAGACCTTGTCCGAAAACGGCAGGGCAATCTCCACCAGGCCACTCTCCACGCGCAGCAGGCGTGCGCCCAAGTGGGTCATCATGCCCTGGCGCTCCAGGCTGGTCTGCACACGGCTCCAGAGGGCGTCATGCGGCATGGGGTGCTCCCTTGCTGGCCTTGTCCGCAGACTTGGCCGCACTTTTACCAGCGGCCTTGGCATCGGCCTTTGTCTCTGCCTTGGCCAGCAGGGCACGCGCCTCGCGCTGGTGCACTTTGATCTCGTCCAGGTTGGACTGCAGGTCGGCCATCTGCTCTTCGATTTGTTTGCGGTGCAGGGCCAGTACGTCCAAAAACTTGGTCAGCTGGGCACCAGTGTCGCGCGGGCCATCGTAGGTGTCGATAATGTCCTTGGCCTCGGTCAGGCTCAGGCCCAGGCGCTTGGCACGCAGGGTGAGCTTCAGGCGCGTGCGGTCGCGCACGCTGTAGATCCGGTTGCGCCCGCCCGGGCCGCTGCGCTCGGGTTGCAGCAGTCCTAAGTCTTCGTAAAAACGGATGGCGCGGGTGGTGAGGTCAAACTCACGCGCCAGATCGCCGATGGTGTAGGTGATGGTCATACAGGGGCTGTGCAAAACTAGGGGCAACGGTGGTGGCAGCAAGGGCGGCTGCGCTTGAATGCCTACAATGGCAGCCACGGTTGACGTTTACGTAAACGTCAATTATGAAGCATAAAGAACCCGCATGAACGAACTCGAACAACAGCTGCACTACCCCCTGGGTGAGACCCTGCCCGAATCCGGGCGCTGCATAGAGGTGGCGCCGGGCGTGAAGTGGATCCGCATGGCATTGCCCTTTGCGCTCAACCACATCAACCTGTGGCTGCTGCGCGACCGTGTAGACGGGATAGAGGGCTGGAGCATTGTGGACTGCTGCATCTACCGCGAGGAGGCAAAGGCCCAGTGGGAGTCCGTGTTTGCCAACGAGCTGGACGGCCTGCCGGTGCTGCGCGTGATCGCCACGCATATGCACCCGGACCATATCGGACTGGCGCACTGGCTGTGTGAAAGCTGGCAGGCGCCGCTGTTCATCAGTGCGGCCGATTTTCTGGTGGCGCACATGCTGGTCACGGGTGCAGACGCTATGGGCACCGAGCGCACCGTGCAGTTTTATGCGCAGCATGGCCTCAATGATGCCGAGACGGCGCGCAAGCTGCGCGAGCGCAAACCCTATTTCGCCAGCCTGGTGCCTTCGGTGCCAGACCAATACCACCGCCTGCTCGATGGTGGGCATCTGCAAATAGGCGCACACCGCTGGTCCTGCATCAGCGGCTATGGTCACGCGCCCGAGCACATGGCGCTGTACTGTGCGGACCTGGGGGTGCTGATTGGCGGCGACATGATGCTGCCGCGCATTTCCACCAACGTCAGTGTCCATGAGCAGGAGCCCGAGGCCGACGCGCTGACGCTGTTTCTGTCCTCGATAGACCGCTTCCTGCCGCTACCCGTGGACACGCTGGTGCTGCCCTCGCACGGCAAACCGTTTACCGGGCTGCACACGCGCATCCAGCAGCTGCATGACCACCACCGTGAACGCCTGGCCGAGGTGCTGCAGGCCTGTGGCGAGAAGCCCTGCAGCGCGGCCGACGTGCTGCCGATGCTGTTCAAGCGGCCGCTGGACTTTCACCAAATTACGTTTGCACTGGGCGAGGCGGTGGCGCATTTGCATGCGCTGTGGCACGGCGGGCAGTTGCAGCGGCAGCAGGACGCCGATGGCGTCTTGCGCTTTCGCATCCACAGAGCTCTCACCACTTAGGGACGGCGTCGTCCTTGAGCTGGGCGCGCAGGCTCTGGTAGTCCGGCACCACGGTGGCCACGGTGTTCCAGAAGCTGGGGCTGTGGTTCATCACCCGCAGATGGCTGAGCTCATGGGCCACCACGTAGTCGATCACCGGCTGGCGGAAATGGATCAGCCGCCAGTTCAGGCGGATGGAGCCATCGGCACTGGCGCTGCCCCAGCGCGTGCCGGCACTGCTCAGGCGCAGTTTCTTCCACTGCACACCCAGCAAGGGGGTGAAGTGGTCCATGCGCTCCTTGAAATTGGCTGCGGCCTGGCGCATCAGCCAGGCCTGCACGGCATCGCGGATTTGATCGGCCGTTGCAGTTTTGGGTAGGCCCACGTGCAGCACGGATGGCGACGCCGGATCGCCCTGCAGCGTGTCACCCGCAATGAGCTGTGCGCCCTTGCCGGAGAAGCCGTGCGCGGGGTCCAGCACCACGCGGATCGTTTGCCCCAAATACGGGATCACGGCACCGTCGCACCACTCCACACGGGCGCTGTGGGCGCGGCTCTGGCGCTCGCGCGACTCCTGCAGCTTGCGCAGAATCCAACCGGCCTTTTCCTTCAGGGCGGCATCCACCTCGTACAGCGGTGTCCAGCGCGGCGCGCGCACCACCAGGCCGTCCGGGCCTATGACAAAGCCTATGGACTTGCGCTTGGCGCGGGCAAAGGCATAGGCCACCACCGCATCGGCCAGGCGTACCTCGCGGTTGGCCTGCGGATGGGCGAAGCGGGCCGGGTCGATCGCGCCTTTGAGCAGGACGCCGGGGACAAAGGCGGGTTTGTCAGCCGCTGGCTCACTGTGTGCTGGCGCAGGCGGCGCGGCGGGTGGTGACGGCGGCTTGCGCACGCGCCCCTTGGGCGGCGCGGCAGCAGCGGCCGGCTCGGAAGAAAACAGGTCCAGCGTGTAGCGCAGCAGGGGCAGCATGTGGGCCTATTGGCTCACCAAATGCTGGGCAAAAGCCGCCAAGTCCTCATGCACCATGGTGCCGGGCGGAAAGCCTTCGGGCAGCTCGCGCCCACGGTAGGCTGCCGATTTGCCAGTGAGCACCAGGTGCGGCGCGCAACCCACGGCGGTGCCAGCCACCAGATCGCGCACCGAGTCGCCCACGGTGGGCATGCCGGAAAGGTCCATGCCGTAACGCTCGGCAATCTGCTCGTACAGGCCTGGTGCCGGTTTGCGGCAGTTACAGAGGTCTTCGGGTGCGTGCGGGCAGTAGAAGATGGCATCGATGCGGCCACCGACGGCCGCCAGCATTTCGTGCATCTTGGCATGCATGGCGTTGAGCGAGCTCACGTCAAAGAGGCCACGCCCCAGGCCGGACTGGTTGGTCACCACCACCACGTGCCAACCTGCATGGTTGATGCGGGCAATCGCCTCCAGGGCCCCCGGCAGCGGCTGCCATTCGGCCGGCGACTTGACGTACTCGTCGCTGTCTTCGTTGATGGTGCCGTCACGGTCCAGGATGCAGAGTTTCATGGGGTACCTTGTTCAGCGCTTCATGGGGACCGTGACGCAATGCGTCAACTGGCCAGTTTGGAGAGATCGGCCACGCGGTTCATGGCCAGATGCAGGCTCTTGAGCAGACCCAGGCGGTTCAGGCGCAGGTCCAACTCTTCGGCATTGACCATCACGTCTTCAAAGAAGGCGTCCACGGGAGCGCGCAAGGCAGCCAGCGACTGCAGTGAGGCGGTGTAGTCACCGGCTTCCCACTGCGCTTGCGCCTGCGGCAGCACGCTTTGCATGGCGGCGTGCAGATCTTTTTCTGCAGGCTCCACCAGCAGCACGGTGCTGACATGGGCATCCACGTCGTCGGCCTTTTTGAGGATGTTGCTGATGCGCTTGTTGGCAGCGGCCAAGGCCGCGCTTTCGGGCAGGGCGGCAAAGGCGCGCACTGCCAGCAGGCGTTTGGGCACGTCGCCCAGGCGCTTGGGGCGCAGGGCCAGCACAGCCTCCACTTCCTGCGCGCTGTAGCCCTGCTCGCGCAGGGAGCCGGCCAAGCGGTCGTAGAAGAAATCGGCCAGGGCTGCGGTCGCATCGGTGACCAGAGAGCCAAAGGCCGGTACGCAAGCCGGCAGCAGCAACTGCAGGTCCAGCGGCAGGTCTTTTTCCACCAGCATGCGGATCACGCCCAGGGCATGGCGGCGCATTGCAAACGGATCCTTGTCGCCGGTAGGCAAATTTCCAATGCCAAACATGCCGACCAGGGTTTCCAGCTTGTCGGCCAGGGCCACCACCACGCCTGCCGGGTTGCGCGGCAGCTCGTCGCCGGCAAAGCGCGGCTTGTAGTGGTCTTCAATGGCTTGCGCCACGTCTTCACCCAGGCCATCGTGGCGCGCGTAGTAGCCGCCCATGATGCCCTGCAGTTCCGGGAACTCGCCCACCATGTCGGTGACCAGATCGGTCTTGGCCATGCGTGCAGCGGCATCGGCCTGGGCGGCCAAGGTATCGGTTCCGGCCACGCCGGCAAGCTTGAGCAAATCGCCAATCACCTTGGCAATATCGCGCACGCGCCCGCTGCGCTGGCCCTGCGTGCCCAGCTTGTTGTGGTAGACCACTTTGTCCAGACCGGCCACACGCGATTCCAGCGTTTTCTTGCGGTCCTGGTCGAAGAAGAATTTGGCATCGGCCAGACGCGGGCGCACCACGCGTTCGTTGCCGCCAACCACGGCGCTCGCGTCTTGCGGAGAGATATTGCTGACCACCAGAAAGCGGTTGCTCAAAACGCCCTGGGCATCCAGCAGTGGGAAATACTTCTGGTTGGCCTTCATGGTGAGAATCAGGCATTCCTGTGGCACGGCCAGGAACTGCTCTTCAAAGCTGCAGACCAGCACATTGGGGCGCTCCACCAGACCGGTGACCTCGTCCAGCAAGGCCTCGTCTTCAATCGCATGTGCGCCGTTACCAACCCGGTCCGCAGCCTCGGCCAACTGGCGCACGATGTCCGCGCGCCGCTCGGCAAAGCTGGCAATCACTGCGCCATCGGTGCGCAGCGTGGCTGCATAGGCATCGGCGTGGGCGATCACGACCGGGGATACGGCGGCTTCAAATCGGTGGCCTTGCGTGCTGTTGCCAGCCTTCAGGCCGAGCACGCTGACGGGCACCACTTCGGCGCCATGCAGGGCCATCAGGCCATGGGCCGGGCGCACAAAGCTCACGCTGCTCCAGCCCGGCAGTTCGCAACCGCTTTCAGCACCGAGCTGGTAGCTCATGACCTTGGGGATGGGCAGCTTGGCCAGGGACTCTTCCAGCGCCTTTTGCAGGCCGTCCGGCAAGGTCACGCCGGTGACCATGCTTTCGAAATACAGGGCCTCGGCCTTGCCATCCATGGCGCGCTTGAGGGTGGGCACTACCGATGCGTCAGCACCCAGTGCGGCCAGCTTCTTGAGCAGCGCCGGTGTGGCCTCGCCTTGCGGGTTCAGGCCCACGGTCACGGGCATCAGTTTGGCGGAGACGGACTTGTCGGCGGCCTGCGCAGAAACGGCGGTGACATGTACGGCCAGACGGCGTGGCGAGGCGAAGGGCGTGACAACGGCGTCGGGCGCGGCCAGGCCCTGGGCCTTGAGCGAATCAGCCAGCACCGCGGCAAAAGCCTCGCCCAGCTTCTTGAGCGCCTTGGGCGGCAGCTCTTCCACAAACAGTTCCAGCAGAAGGTTGTTGGTCGTCATTTTTATGCGGCCTTCTTGGGCATTTGTTCAATCCATTCGCGCGGTGCCATGGGGAAACCCAGGCGCTCACGGCTCTCGTAATAGCTCTGCGCCACGGATCGGGCCAGGTTGCGGATGCGGCCTATGTAGGCTGCGCGCTCGGTCACGCTGATGGCTCCGCGTGCATCCAGCAGGTTGAAGCTGTGCGCGCACTTGAGCACCTGCTCATAAGCCGGCAGGGCCAGCTGGACCTCGATCAGGTGCTTGGCCTGTTTTTCATGCGCTGTGAAGGCGGTGAACAGAAAGTCGGCGTCACTGTGTTCGAAGTTGTAGGTGGATTGCTCCACCTCGTTTTGCTTGTAAACGTCGCCGTAGGACATTCCTTCGGTCCAGACCAAGTTGTAGACGTTGTCCACGCCCTGCAGGTACATGGCCAGGCGCTCCAGGCCGTAGGTGATCTCACCGGTGGCGGGTTTGCAGTCGATGCCGCCGACCTGCTGGAAGTAGGTGAACTGCGTCACCTCCATGCCGTTGAGCCAGACTTCCCAGCCCAGGCCCCAGGCGCCCAGCGTGGGGTTTTCCCAGTCGTCTTCGACGAAGCGGATGTCGTTCTTCTTCAGGTCAAAGCCCAGGGCCTCGAGCGAGCCCAGGTAGAGCTCCAGGATGTTGGCAGGGGCGGGTTTGAGCACCACCTGGTACTGGTAGTAGTGCTGCAGGCGGTTCGGGTTCTCCCCGTAGCGGCCGTCCTTGGGGCGGCGGCTGGGCTGTACATACGCGGCCTTCCAGGGCTCGGGGCCGATGGCGCGCAAAAAGGTGGCGGTGTGCGAGGTGCCGGCGCCAACTTCCATGTCATAGGGTTGCAGCAGTGCGCATCCCTGGCGGTCCCAGTAATCCTGCAGTCTGAGAATGATTTGCTGAAAGGTAAGCATGGTGTGGGGGGCCGCAACAGGCAGCCCGCGTGTAAACCCCCAATTCTACGGGGGTGGGCTGCGGGGATACCGCGGTGGTGGGCTAGTCGCCGCGACGCAGGCCAAGCGGCGCCGGGTCCGGCACACCAAAGCGCCAGGCGCCGGCCAGGATCGCCAGCGCGAGCAGCCACACCGGCGACAAGCCGAAGCGCGAAACCCACCAGGCAAAGGGCGTGGTGCCGGTGCGTCCTTGCACCACACCTTCCAACACACCTTGGGTCAGGCGTGGCAGGCTGGCCAGCACCTGGCCTTGGTGGTCCATGATGACGGTGGCACCGGTGTTGGTGGCGCGCAAGAAGGGGCGCTGAAATTCCAGCGCCCGCATGCGCGAAATCTGCAGATGCTGGTCAATCGCAACGGTGTTGCCAAACCAGCCCAGGTTGCTGACGTTGGCAAACACGGTGGGGGACAGGGCCGGGTCGATGAAGCGGGCCCCCAGTTCCTCTCCAAACAGATCTTCGTAGCAAATATTTGCAGCCAGACGCTGGCCCTTCCAGGCGAAGGACGGCTGGCCGATGCTGCCGCGGTTGAAGTCGCCCAGCGGTATGTTCATCATGCGGGTGAACCATTTGAAGAGGGGCGGTATGAACTCCCCAAACGGCACCAGGTGGTGCTTGTCGTAACGCCAGGGCTCGGCGGAACCGGGTGCCAGTGCAAGCACCGAATTGGTGTAGCCCTGGCTGTAATTCCCTAAGGGGATTCCGGTGAGCAAAGCGCTGTTGCCCTGGTCTACGTGCAACTTCAAATTTGCCCAGTAACCATCGGGCAGTTCCTGCGGCAGCAGGGGAATGGCGGTCTCCGGTGCCAGTACCAGATCGGCCTGGCTGGCTTGCATATGGTCGGCATACCAGTGCAGCGCCAGAGGCACACCCGTGCCGCTGTCAAATTTCTCGTCCTGGGGAATATTGCCTTGCAGCAAGGCCACCTTGAGATCGCCCGTTGAGGTGGTGCTTTGCATGCCGTGCGGCAGCCATAGCGCCATGACCAGCAGCAGCAGCGTCAGCCGTTGCAACCATCCGGCCCGGGCGATCAAAGCCAAGGTAGCGGAACACCAAACCGCCAAGGCCCCCACAGAATAGGCGCCCAGAATGGGGACCCAGTGGGACAAAGGTCCCGTAGTGTGTGCGTACGCGAGCGCGCCCCAGCCAAAGCCGGTCAACCAGGTGCCACGGGCCATTTCCGCCATGGTCCACAGCGCCGCAAACAGCGCAGCGCTCCACCCCGGTGTGACTGCCTTAAGCTTCCAGAAAAGAAATGCCGCGCTGGCGTAGTACAGCCCCAGAATGCTGGCCAACAGCAGCACCGCAATCACCGTCAGGATGGCTGACAGCCCACCGTACACATGCATGGCCACGTACAGCCACCAGAAGGTGGCACATAGCCATGCGGAAGCGAACAGGGCACCTCTGGCAAAGGCCTGCTGGCCGCTGCCGCTGCCTTGGAGCAGCCCGATCAGGGGGAGCAGCGCCAGAATCTGCAGCCACCACAGCGCTTGCCCCTGGACAAACCAGCAGTCAAACGGCCAACACACCGCGGCCGCTGAGACCGCCCCAGACAGAACCAATGCCAGACCGGCGCCCCATCTGGCCGCCGGGACCCGGTTACGGCCAGTCATGTGTTGCAAGAAGCTCAATTTACCGATGGTTTGGCGGGTGCGACCTTGAACCATTTCACAGCGCCACCTTTGGTATGCAGCACCGCAAATTCCAATCCACCCAGGTTGTGGCGTTCACCGCGTTTGGGCACATGCCCCATTTCATGGGCAATCAGTCCCCCAATGGTTGCGAAGTGGTCGTCCGGGTCGGCACTGACCAGGGTCACATTGAAGGCATCGTTCACGCGCTCTATGGGCGTGTCACCGCTGACGCGGTAGCTTCGGTCTGGCAGTCCAAAGATGTCACCCTCGTCCTCCGGCATGTCGAATTCATCTTCTATTTCACCGACAATTTGCTCCAACACATCCTCAATGGTGATGAGCCCTGCCACGCGGCCGAACTCATCGATCACGATTGCTAAATGGTTGCGGTTGCCCCGGAAGTCACGCAACAAATCATTCAAGCCCTTGGATTCCGGTACAAACACGGCGGGCCGAATAAGGGCGCGGATATTGAGCTCAGGCGCACGTTGCAGTTTGAGCAAATCCTTGGCCATCAAGATGCCAAGAATGTTTTCACGGTCGTTTTCAAACACCGGAAAACGCGAATGGGCGGCGTCTATGACCTGGTGCAAGAGCTCATCCATGCTGGACCCAATGTCCAGGAAGTCCATGCGCGTGGCGGGCACCATAACCTCGCCCGCCGTCATATCCGCCATACGGATCACGCCTTCGAGCATCAGGCGCGACTCAGCCCCAATGATGTTGTTGTCCTGCGCTTCGGCCAACGTCTCTATCAACTCGTCCGCTGAGTCAGGGCCGGGGTGAATAAACTCCGCCAGTTTTTGAAGGAAAGTGCGCTTGTCTTCTTTTTCGCCGTGGCGCGCGGGGTGAGGGTCTGACACGAGGGGAGTTGGCGCAAAGGCCGTTGTGGAGAAGTGACTAGGATACCGGAATTGCCTGGAAATTTCCGGACAAAAAAAAGC
>JAYVNF010000054.1:0-7296 GCA_043758575.1 Rhodoferax sp. | reverse complement strand
GACAATGGAGTGAACGTTTTCGATTGACGTTAACTATTCACTGCTGCCGAGAATACCCGCTTTCAGACCCGCTCCCCGTCAAAGCCTATGGTTAATTTCAATCGGGGGCATAGGCGCTCTGATCACCCCAGGCCCCACGCTCAAGCCCCCAGCGCTGCCGCAAAGCGCGCCAGCTCGTCGGCGCTGATGCCCACCTCGTGCGCGGCCTGCGGGTAGGCGCCGTAGTCCACATCGCTCTTGTACTCCTTGAACGCCGCCACACGCTCGGCCTGCAGGCGGTCGTATTCGGCGGCGAAATTGCGGTAGACCTTGGCATGGCGCGGCACATGGCCACGGTTGGCGCCCAGCACATCGTCGGCAAATAAATACTGCGCGTCACAGCCGGCACCGGCGCCCATGGAAATCATCACCAATGAAGTACGGGCCGAGATCAGCGCGGCCACTTCGGCCGGCACCACTTCGATTTCTGCCGCAAAGGCACCGGCTTCTTCCAATGCCTTGACCTGTTGCCAGACCAGCAGGGCCGTGTCCAGCGTCTTGCCCACGGCCTTGAAGCCGCCGGTCCAGGTGGCTTGCGAGGGGATCAGGCCGGAGTGGCCGCAGACCGGAATGCCCTCTTCGCGCAGACGTCGCACGATCCCCATGCTGGCGGCGCAGTACACCGCATCACCCCCCGCGCGCATGGCTGCAAAAGCGGCGCGCAAATACTCTTCGGCGGTAACGAAATCGCCGTACTCCAGACCCGGCACGGCAAAGCAAGTCGGGGCAGCCTCGCGAAAGGCCGGGCCGAGCAGAGCCGGCGGCACCGACAGCAGGTCGATGCCGGCCTGCTGCGCCGCAGCGGCTTCGTCCAGGGTTTGCACGCGCAGCATGGAGAGCTGGCGCTGGCCTTTCAAGGCGCGCAAATCGGCAATCGTGGGGCGGGAAGCTTTTTTCATAAAGGTGCTCATTGAAGGAAATTATTTTCTATTGTAAAACTTACTTAGAATAAAATGTACAACCTCAATCACCCATTTCCACCAGACAAACCCTTACTGCCATGACCACCCGCTACATCCTCACCCTCTCCTGCCCCGACAAGCCCGGCATCGTGCACGGCGTGACCGGATTGCTGCTGTCCCTGGGCGGCAACATCCAGGAGGCGGGGCAGTTCAACGACGCCCAGACTGGCCTGTTTTTCATGCGCGTGCAGTTCGCCTGCAGCGACTCCAGCCAGGAAAAAATCAACGACGCGCTGCAGGAGCTGGCCGCCGTCTGGACCATGGGGGTGGAGCTGCACCGTGCCGATCAGCGCATGCCCATCGTCATCATGGTGAGCCAGCAGGGCCACTGCCTGAACGACCTGATGTTCCGCTTCAAAAGCGGTTTGTTGCCGGTGGATGTGAAGGCCATCGTCTCCAACCACCGCGATTTCTACCAGCTCGCCGCCAGCTACAACGTGCCCTTTCACCACATCCCGGTGACGGCCGCCACCAAGGCCGAGGCGGAAGCGCGCCAGCTTGATGTGATCCGCGGCGAAGGCGCTGAGTTGGTGGTGCTGGCGCGCTACATGCAGGTGCTGTCGGACCCGATGTGCCGCGCACTCAGCGGCAAGGCGATCAACATCCACCACAGCTTTTTGCCCAGCTTCAAGGGTGCCAAGCCCTACTACCAGGCGCATGACCGGGGCGTGAAACTGATAGGTGCTACCGCGCATTACGTCACCGCCGATCTGGACGAGGGCCCCATCATCGAGCAGGACGTGGCCCGCGTGGACCACAGCCGCACGGTGGAAGACTTCACCACCCTGGGCCGCGACACCGAAAGCCAGGTGCTGGCGCGCGCCGTGAAGTGGCACAGCGAACACCGCGTGCTGCTCAACGGCCACCGCACTGTCATCTTCAAATGAGCCAGGCGGCGTCTGCGCCTACGCTGCCACCTGCGCTGCAGGTCGGCATCAACCTGGACGGCGTGCTGGTGCATGACGGCCTGATGACGCTGCTGGCGCAGACCCGCATGGCCTGGGTGCAGCACAGCGGCGCCTTTGACTACATAGAAAAAAACATAGACCCCACGGAAGACTTCGCGCCCTACTTCCACTGGGTCGAACGCTACGGCGTGCCCATAAGCGTGTTTGGCGGCATCTTCTGCGCCGGGCAAGACGAGCACCGCATGCGCTGGGGCCTGCGCACCGGCGGCCAACTGGGCGCCAAGGTTTTCAACATGCAGCTGTATGCGCGCCACAGCGATGGCCACATCATCAGCGACCGCGCGGTGGCCGACTTCTTTTTATCCGCCATGGAACATGGCACGCAGTCGGGCTGCCTGCCCACGCTGGAAGTGCATGTGGACATGTGGAGCGAGCGTTTCCACCGCATCGAGGCGGTGGCCAATCTGCTGGCGCAAAGCAACGTGGCCCTGCGCCTGACGCTGGACCATTCGCACCTCATTTACAAGATCGACAACCCGGCTGAATTGGAGCTCAGCGGTGTGGCCGCAGGTGCTGACGGCGGGCGCAGCCTGCTGGCGCCCGCCAGCCCCAGCGCCTTGTACACGCAGTGGCTCAACGCCGGCTGGGTGGTGCACGCCCACACCCGCAGCGTGGCCACCGGCCTGCCGTGCAACCCCTGGGCCAAGCGCACGCGCGCAGTGCAGGGCCGCGCCATCCAATACCCTTTCATTGCGCCCGGTGCTGGCAACTTCCATGGCGACTGGAACGCCGACCACTTGCACGACTGGAAGAGCGCCGTGCGCGCCCTGCTGCGCCACATGCAGCAACAGCCCGAACGCGCACCGCAGCGCATCAGCTGCGAGTTCATCCCCTTTGCCGACTACGGCGGGGGCAGCCGCTATTCGATTTGGGACAACAACCTGGCGTGCGCGGCCTGGCTGCGAGAGGAGTGGGCGGCACTGCAGCCACCAAGCAAGACCTGATACGAACAGGTTACGGCCCGATTGGGTACCATGGGCAGCTGCCAACACGCTTTGTCCCGATGCAGCATTACCGCCAGTGGAGCGCCGCCTTCGCCTCCTATTTCACCTTCATGGGCCTGTGGACGGCCTTCGGTCCGGTCACGCTGTTGGCAGCCAGTCCGCAGGCGGCGCCGACCGCGCTGGCGGCCATCACCCTGGCCTACTTTGTGGCCACGCCCTTTGTGCGCAGGCTCTGGAGCCTGCTGGGTTTTCCGAAAACCATTGTCTTCATGGGCGCCGGGGTCTGCCTGAGCCTGGGCACAGCGGCGCTGGCACCGCAGTGGCTGGCGGTGTGTGTGCCGCTGGCCTTCTTCTTTGGTTCGGGCTCTTACACATTGTGCGAGACCAAGATGCTGGAGGACCTGGCAGCGGCCGGCCAAAGCCATGCGTTTGGGCGGGCGCGCAAATGGGGCTCGTTTGGTTTTCTGGCGGCTGCCGCGCTGGGCGGCGCGGCCTTTTCCATGGGAGGTGTCGGACACGCCTTTACCGTCGCTTTGGGACTGTGTGGCCTGGTCTACCTGGCCTGCTGCGTGGCCCTGGCCATGGCGCATGGCAACGATGCCCATGCGAGCCACGGCGCACTGCCGCTGGCAAGCGACGCGCTGGATTCCCAGCCCATGGCCTTGCCTGGGCTCGACCCTGCCGGCCTGGCGCCCGTGACGGCTCGCGCGGCACTGACAGCGCGGCAGCGTATGGCGGGTTCGGTGGCGGTGTCGGGCATGCGCCTGGCCGAAGCGATTTCCACCACCTGGTTTGGCGCCTGGTGGCTCTCCACCGGGCACAGCCCGCTGCAGACCGGCCTGCTGTGCGCGCTGCCGGTGGCGGCCGAATTTATGGCCATGTGGAAGGGCGGCAATTTTCTGGCGCGCTACAGCGCCCAGCGCGTGATGCTGATCTGCTGCGCCGCCTCGGCCCTGCGCTGGCTGGCCACGCCGTTTTGCTCGGCGCTGTGGTGCGCCGTGCCGCTGCAATCGGTGCACGCCTTCACCTTCGGTTTCTTTTATCCGGCGTCTCTCATCTGGCTGAAACACGCCTATGGCGAGGGCTTCTTCCACGCCCGTTACGGCACCGAGGCGGCGGCGCGCGCCTTGACGGCGGCAGCCAGCTTTGCTGCGGCCAGCTGGGTGATTGCGCACCTGGGTTATGGCGCGATTTTTGGCACCAGCTGCGCCCTGGCCACACTCACAGGGCTGTGGTGGTGGCGGGTGCTGCGCACTTGAACGCGCGCCGGTACTGCCACGCTGTACTCAGTACCAGTCGTCGTCGTCCATGTAGGCGCGGTAGTCCGCATTGTCGGGCACTTGGGGCAGGGCCGACGCCCGATCGGCATGGACTGGGGTTGCGAAGCCCAAGCCCGCCCATTGCCCGGTGTGTGCACTGCGCTGAGCCGCCTCCACATAGAGCAGGCCCTGCACACCCGCGTCCACCTGCGGAAACAGGATGCTGGCATGCGGCGCGCCTTTGCCGGCCAGGCGCGCTGCCACCACTTCGGCAAACTCGGTATACAGATTGGCAAAGGCTTCCAGATAGCCCTCGGGGTGGCCGCGCTCCACGCGGATGGAGCGCTGCGCGCCTTCACGCAGTAGCGGGCCCAGGCGGCGCGTGAGCACCTGATCGAAACCCTGGCCACTGCGGTGCAGCAGGCGGTTGGGCTCTTCCTGCTGCCACTCCAGGCCGCCCAGCGTGCCGTGGATGCGAAACGACAGGCCATGCTCGGAACCAGCCGCCGCATTGGTCACCCACAGCGAACCACGTAGCGCTTGGCGTGTGTCTGGAGGCTTTGCATGGCTTTTTGACAGAGAAGAGTCAGCAACACCTGGCAACGCATGTGGTAGTGGAGTGCAGGGGCAAGAAGGAAGACGCAGAACTGGAGCTTGAATTTCGGCGCATCTACGATGGCAACAACGTGGCGAACAGACAGTTGCCGTTCGACATTGTGTTTGCTGACAAGAAAATCAACCTGACCGGATTGCAACTGGCAGACTTGGTCGCCAGGCCGATTGGGGTGAACTACCTTCGGCCAGCACAACAAAACCAGGCGTTCGACTTGCTGACCAGAAAGTTTTACTGCGACGGTGGCAGAGCTGGCGTGGGAGGCGGATACAAGGATGTGGGGCTGATGATTTACCCCGCTCAAAAAGCGAAAAGCCCCGGTGAACCCACCGAGGCTATGACGCCGACCAGGAACCCCCAATCCACTTGAAAATCGATTCTACCTGTTGTCCCCTACCCTTGTCATACAGAAAAACCCTTGAAGAAGGTCAGCATGGTGAACGTACAGCAACTTGAAGACTTATGCATCACCTGTTTCCAAGACACCGTCTAGGATTACCGCCAGGTGCTGCTGCAAGGCGAGTTGCACGAGACACTGGTCCGGCTGAACCCGCAAATACCCGCCGCCGTGCTGGACGAAGTGACGCACCAGCTGGGCAAGCCAGACCACCCCTCGCTCATCCAAAGCAACCGCGCGTTCCACGAAGCGATGGTAGGTGGCGTGCCGGTGGAGGCGGAGATCAACGGCGAGCGCAAGGGTGGCCTACAACGTAAGCGCGGTTCGGAAGTTAGGCGACGAGGTGATGAAGAAGATCGCGGTGGAGGTTACCGAGAAATTGCGAAACAGCACCACGGTAGACTGGCAAAAGCGAGAGCGCGTTCGTGCCCGCTTACGCAACCTGGTTCGCATCACGCCACGCCGCTAAAAGTACCCGTCTGACATGCAGGAAAACGCTATCAGACTCGTGCTGGAGCAGGCGTAGCGCCTCTCTGACGCCTGGGTGCAGTAGCGCTCCTTGAGGGACTTTCAATAACCGCCGTGAGCGCGGCACTGGAGGCTACCGTTCTGACCCAGAACTGCGGGGGCGGCTTGTTTACGCTGCAGCCCGGCGTGGCAACACCCAATTAGGACGCGGGAAATGGCAGGTGTAACCCTGGGGATGCATTTCCAGGTAGTCCTGGTGCTCGGGTTCGGCTTCCCAGAAGGGGCCTGCGGGCTCCAGCTCGGTCACCACTCTGCCGGGCCACAGACCTGAGGCATTCACATCGGCCATGGTGTTCAGGGCTTCCAGGCGCTGGGCTTCGCTGGTGAAGTAAATTGCCGAGCGATAGGCCATGCCGCGGTCATTGCCCTGGCGGTTCGGCGTGGTCGGGTCATGGATCTGGAAGAAGAATTCCAGCAGGCTGCGGTAGCTGATCAGCGCGGGGTCGAAATGGATTTCAATGCCCTCGGCATGGCTGCCGTGGTTGCGGTAGGTGGCGTTGGGCACGTCGCCGCCGGTGTAGCCAACCCGTGTGGCCAGCACACCGGGCAATTTGCGGATCAGGTCCTGCATGCCCCAAAAACATCCACCCGCCAGAACCGCACGTTCGCTTGCCATGTCAGACTCCTTCCACTTGATCTAAGTAATCGGCGTAGCCTTGCTCGGCCATATGGGCCAGCGGCACAAAGCGCAGCGCAGCCGAATTGATGCAGTAGCGCAGACCACCGCGGTCGGTGGGACCGTCCTCAAAGACATGGCCCAGGTGGCTGTCGCCATGGACAGAGCGCACCTCCACGCGGCGCATGCCGTGGCTGACGTCCGTGCGTTCCTGGACGAAGCCATGGGTAATGGGCTTGGTGAAGCTGGGCCAACCGCAGCCCGAATCAAACTTGTCGGAAGAGGCAAACAAAGGCTCGCCGGACACAATGTCGACGTAAATCCCGACCTCCTTGTTGCGGAGGTACTGGCCCGTTCCGGGCCTTTCCGTGCCACTGCGCTGGGTCACGTTGAACTGCTCGGGTGTCAGGGCTTCAACCGCCTGGCTTGACTTGACGTAACTTGCCATGAATGGTTCCTTTCAATGCGACAAAGGCTGCGATGCATTCGACGGTAACACCCACCAGAAACCCTTGGATGCTGCGCGGCAATTCACTTGTGGCGTTTGGCTTCGCGCTGCGGCGCGCCGGCGATTGACAAGCTCCAACGCCCGGCAGGCGGCTAAGCGAGTTCGATAAGGATGTTGCCGCCCTCCACCTTGGCCGGGTAGGTTTTCAAGTTCACGCACACCGGCGCACCCAGGGCGCGGCCATCGCGGATATCAAAGCGGCCGTTGTGCTTGGGGCATTCGATGACGTGCTCCATCACCAGGCCGTCGCACAGGTGCACCTGCTCGTGGGTGCACAGGCCGTCGGTGGCATACACCTTGTCCTCAAAGCGGTAGACGGCATAGGTGTGTCCGTCATGGTCGAAACGCAGCACGTCCTCGTCATCGATGGCATCAAAGGGGCAGGCGGAAATCCATTGGCTCATGGGGGTTGTCTCCAGTTATTTTTTGGGGAATGCAAGGCCGGGCCGATGCGTTTTCAGG
>JAYVNF010000053.1:0-7334 GCA_043758575.1 Rhodoferax sp. | reverse complement strand
TTCGAGAAGGACGTGCTGCTGACCATGGGCGATGACCAGGCCACCGCAAAGTATGCCGGCCTGTGGGCCCAGGAGATTGCAAAAATTCGCCAGGGGCTGCGGCTCCTGGGGCCCTTGAGCCCGGCCCGGGAGGCGCCGGCGCTGGCCGCCATGGCGCAGGGCATTGACGGCTATGAGCGCGGCTTCAAGGACGTGCTGGAGCAGATTGCCCATGGCGTGTTGCACGACCCCTGGGCTGCCGGCGCCGCCATGACGCCGGTGCTGGACAGCCTGCAGCTCACCGATGCCTCCCTGGCCGCCCTGGCGCAGGCCATCTCCGAGCGGGCGAACGCACAGCGCGTCCAGCTGGTGCGGGCCGGTGCTGCTGCGCCCTGGTGGGTGCTTGCGGCCACGACGCTGGTGTCCTTGGCGGATTTGCTGCTGGTGCTGTCCATCGTGCGCTCTATCCTGGCGCCGGTGGCGCAGCTGCAACGCGTGGCCCGTGCCTGGGGCGGTGGCGACCTGAGCCAGGGCCTGCGACAGCAGGGCACGGACGAGCTGGCGCAGGTGATGCGCGACATGGGCCGGATGCAGGAGCAGCTGTGCAAGCTGGTGACCGAGGTGCAGACCGGCGTGGAAATCGTCAACAGCAACACCACCGAAATTGCCTACGCCAACGGTGACCTGTCCACGCGCACCGAGATGGCGGCGATCTCGCTGCAAAAAACCTCGGCCTCGGTGGAACAGCTGTCACTGGCGGTCAAGCTCACCACCGAATCGGCCGGGCATGCGGTGGACTCCTCCCGGCAGGCGGTGCAGGTGGCCACGGACGGTGGGCGTATTGTGGCCGGCGTGGTGCAGACCATGCAGGGCATCAAGCAGTCCTCGCAGCACATCACCGAGATCATTGGCGTGATCGAAGGCATTGCCTTCCAGACCAACATCCTGGCGCTTAATGCCGCCGTGGAAGCGGCCCGCGCTGGCGAGCAGGGCCGTGGCTTTGCCGTGGTGGCGGCCGAGGTGCGCAGCTTGGCCGGGCGCTCCTCGAGCGCGGCCAAGGAAATCAAGACCATCATCGATGCCTCGGTGCAGAGAATCGAACGCGGCACCCAGCAGGTGGAGAGTGCCGGCCTGAAGATGCATGAGATCGTGGCCAGCGTGGAAGGTGTCTCCAGAATCATCGACGACATACGCGGCGCGGCCAACGAGCAGTTTGAGGGCATTCACCTGATCAGCCTGGCCATGGATGGCATCGACCAGGCGACCCAGCAAAACGCCGCCATGGTGGAAGAGTCGGCCGCCGGCACGCGCAGCCTGGCCGATGAGGTCAGCCGCCTGCGCAGTGCGCTGACGGCGTTCAAGCTGGATGGCAGCGACGAAGGCGAAGTGCCAGCGCTGGCTTTGCCTGCCTAAGGCGCGGGCTGTGGGTTAATGCGCAGCGCCCAGCACCAGAGCGGGCAGCCAGGTGGCACTGGCCGGCAGCAGGCAAATCACCAGCGTGCCCAAAAGTATCGCCAGCAGTGCCGGCAGCACGGCCACGGCCACATAGCGCACCGGCTTGTCGAACATGGCCGCGGCAAAGTAGATGTTCATGCCGGCCGGTGGGCACAAAAAACCCAGCTCCATATTGGCCAGAAAGATGATGCCAAAGTGCACCGGGTCTATGCCGTAGCTCAGCGCCACCGGCAGCAGCAGGGGCACCAACACCACCAGGGCGGCAAAGATTTCCATCAGCGCGCCGGCGAAAAACAGGAACACATTGAGCACCAGCAGAAACACCCATTTGTTGGGCACCATGCCCTGCACCCAGCCGATGGCCGCGTCCGGCACGCCGGCCTCGATCAGGTAGTTGGTCAGCCCCAGGGCCATGCCCAGAATCAGCATCACGCCGCCAATGATCTGGGTGCATTCGGCCAGGGTTTTGACGAGGCCGGACCAGCCCAGTTCGCGGTGCGCCAGCATCTGGGTCAGGATGGCATAGGCCGCGGCAATGGCCGCGCTCTCGGTGGGCGTGGCCAGGCCGCTGACCAGCGCGCCTATGGCCACCACCGGGGCCAGGATTTCCCACTTGGCACGCCACAGGGCCGCGCCGAGCGGCGCTGCCGTGGCTGCTGCAGTTGCAGTTGCAGCCGTGCCGCGCCGGCCGGCACCGGCCAGCACCGTGCGCGGGTCTACGGTGTCAGCGTACTGGGGCGGCTGGCGCTTCAGGTAGCCCCCCAGCACCAGCAGGCACACCACCATGATGCAGGCCGGCAACAGGCCGGCCAGGAACATGGTGTTGATGGGCACGCGCGCAATGATGGCGTACATGATGAGCGGCACCGAGGGCGCCAGCAGCACGCCCAGGGCGCTGGCACTGGTCACCAGGCTGATGCCTCGCTGTTCCGGAAAACCGGCGTTGCGCAGCAGCGGCAAGAGCAGGCCACCCAGGGCCAGAATGGTCACGCCACTGCCCCCGGTAAAGGCGGTAAAGGCCGAGCACAGCACGGCACTGGCTACCACGGTGCCGGTGGCACCGCCGCCAAACAGGGCCACAAACACCGCCCCCAGGCGCTGGGCCGCACCGGTGCGCGCAAACACCAGGCCGGCCAGGGTGAACAGGGGCAGGGCCGGCAGCGAGGGGTTGACCGTGA
Organism: Rhodoferax sp.; assembly: GCA_043758575.1. Taxonomy (GTDB): domain Bacteria; phylum Pseudomonadota; class Gammaproteobacteria; order Burkholderiales; family Burkholderiaceae_C; genus Allorhodoferax. Next base: position 4,722 of record JAYVNF010000053.1, on the reverse strand, counting down.
TCTGGTAGTGCGAGAGCGCAATCGAGGCCAGCGGCAGCCCGTCCTGCCAGAACAGCGCCAATGCGAGTGCGCCCAGCACGGCGAAGATGGGGGCGCCGCACAACAGGGCCGCCAGCATCGCCAGCACCGCCGGCCAGATGAAAAGTGCATGACCGTCGAACTGCCAGGCCAGCAGCAGGCCGGCGAGCAAGGGCAGTGGGCCGGCCAGTCTCCGACCTCCCAGCTGCAGCCCCAGCAGCGCAAAGCCCAGCGGCATGCTGGCCTGCAGCCACCACACTGGAATGCCGTAGGCCAGGATCTGCGCCGCCTCGCGCTCGCTCTGCACCAGGCGGGCGCTGGCCATGCACAGCACACCGCAGACCAGGGCGGCAAACAGCTGGCCGTAGCGCCGGCTCAAGACCGCCACTTGCGGCCAGCGTTGTGAGGCAAAGCCCTTGCCAAAGCTGCTCAGGTGGCCGTGGCGCAGGGCCGCCACCGAGCCGAACATGGCCATCACCAGGCCCAGGTGTTGCACGATCACCGGCGCATTGGCGATGCCGCTGCCGGCCAGTGGGCGCACCAGGATTTCGATCAGCGGAATCAGCGCCATCAGCGCCAGTGCAATGCAGGCCAGCGCGGCGCTCATTTACCGCCTTGTGCGCGGTATGCCTTGACCTGTTTGAACACCTCGTCAAAGGTGTCCGCTGGCACCATGCTGCCGCGTATGCGCGGGTACAGCGCCTCGGCCAGCGCATTCCATTCCTGCATCTGCTCGGCATTGGGTTTGTGCACCACCAGGCCGCGCTTCTTCATGGCCTCCACTGCTTCTTCCACTTCACGGCGGGCCTGGGCGCGCATCTGCGCGCCGGCCTTGTCGCCGGCACTGCGCAAGGCTTGTTGGGCCTCGGGCGTCATCGCATCCCAGGCCTTGCTGGTGACCACCATGGCGCCCACGATGGGCGCCCAGTTGATCTCCAGCATGTGCGGCGCGGTGGTGTAGACCTGGCTGGCCAGGGCGAAGTAGGGCGTGGAGGGCACCACGTTGATCATGCCGGTCTGAATCGAGGGCAGGATGTCGGCGGTCTCCAGCGGCACCGGGGTGTAGCCCAGGCTCTTCATGATGGTTTGCTGCTCCTGCTCGGCGCCCCAGGCAAAGAACTTCATGCGCTTGTAGTCGTCCGGGCGCACCGCCGCGTCCTTGCTGAAGAAGCGCACCCAGCCGGCATCGCCCCAGGCCAGCACCACAAAGCCCTTGTCCAGGAATTTCTTCTCCATGGCCGGGCGCATTTTTTCACGCACATAGTCCAGCTCTTCCCAGCTGCGAAACAGCAGCGGCAGGTTTTGCAGCGCGGCAATCGAGGGTTCGATTTCGCGCAGGCCCACCACCGACAAGAGCGCGCCCTGCAGCTGTCCTATGCGCATGCGCCGCGCCATCTCGGCCTCGCCGCCCTGGCTGCCATCGGCGTAGACCATGTATTTGGAGGCGCCGCCTTGGGCGGCGCGCCAGCTCTCTCCCATCTCCAGCAACTGGCGGTGGTAGAGCGAATTCTTCGGTGCCAGCGTGCCCACGCGCAGCTGCATGTCGGCGGCCCGGGCCGAAGTGGAGAGGGCGCAGACCAGGGCGAGCAGCAAGGCGGTAATCAGTTTGGGCATGGTGGGAAAAGCAAGGAAAGAAAGGTGGCAGCGCTTGCAGCGTGGTCGGCAGGGTCGGATGGGCAAGCCAAGCGGGCCTTGTTAAAACAGATCGTCCGCACTGGCCTGCAGCCACAGGGCGCGTTCGCGCATCACGGCGTTTGACAGGTTGGGGTGGGCGGCGGCTACGGCCAGGGCCTGCTGCAGCAAGGCGTCAAAGGCGGCACGGTCGGCCGCGGGCAGGGCCACGCCCTCTGCCTTGGCCACCAGGGGTGCGGCACTCTGCCCAGCCCCCAGGGCAATGGCCTGGTCAAAGTAGCGCAGGGCCTGGGCGCTGGAGCCTCCGGGCCGGGCCGCCTCGAAGCTGGCCATCAGGCCGGCCAGCGCACCCTGGCCGTAGCCGGGCTCTGCGGCATAGGCCAGACTGGCCAGGCGCATTGCCAGCGGCAGGTCGGCCACGGTGTCGGGCTGGTCCTTGGAGAGCGAAATCAGGCCGCCCCAGCTGGCCGCAGCCCAGTAGGCCAGGCCGATTTGTTCGGCCTTAAGCCTGGGCCAGTCCTGGGCGTTGGCACTTTGCAGCGCCTGGCGAAAGCCAGGCTGGCTGCGCTCCAGCGCCGCCATGGCGTGGCGGTTGGCACGCGCGTACAGGCGCGCCGCCCGTTCGCGCAGCACCTGTGCGGCGCGGCTGTCGCGGCCCTCGGTACGCTCGGCCTCGAAGGCCACAAAGGCATAGGCGTATTGGGTAAAGCCGCTGGCCAGGGCTTGGGCCAAGGGCAAATGGTCCGGCACTTCGGTGGCCAGCGACTCCGACAGCTTGAGATAAAAAGCGCTGGCCTCGCGTGCCAGCACCAGATCGTCTTCCGTGGCCTGGCCTTGCGCGGCCAGGCTGTCGGCCATGCCGCGCACCAGCAGCAGGCGCGGCGAGCAGGCGCCCAAGGCCAGCAGCAGGGCCAGCAGTGCGACGGCGCGCCAGCAGTGCGCGGTGAACGTAGGGAAACGGGGTGCAACGGCCATGCGCAAATTTAGCCGCGCCATGTGTAAGAACGGTGACAACGGCGTCACAAAAGCTTCACAGCTTCGCCATGAATGGGTCACGCCGGGTGGGAACAATTTCTGCCATGAACACCATGCCTGAAACCACTATCTCCATGCCGGGCAGCGTTGCCCTGCAGACCCCGGCGGCACCCCGGATCGAAGTTGCCAAGGAAGCCACCAAGCCCCACGGCATCGCCGTCTCCTGGGCCAAGCACCAGGACGAGGTGCGCGCCGCCCAGCGCCTGCGCTATGACGTGTTTGCCGGCGAGATGGGCGCGCGCCTGAACACCCCGATTCCCGGCCACGATGTGGACCTGTTTGACAACTACTGCGAGCACCTGCTGGTGCGCGACCAAGCCAGCGGCCAGGTGATTGGCACCTACCGCGTGCTCACCCCGGTGCAGGCCAAGCGTGTGGGCAGCACCTACAGCGACACCGAGTTCGACCTGACCCGTCTGCGCTCCTTGCGCGAGCGCATGGTGGAACTGGGCCGCAGCTGCGTGCACCCGGACCACCGCCACGGCGGCGTCATCATGGCGCTGTGGGGGGCGCTGGCCGAGTTCATGACGCGCAACCAGCTCGACACCATGATTGGCTGCGCCAGCATCCCCATGCTGCACAACGGCGTGGTCAGCGGCGATGTGGCGGCCAGCATCTGGCGCCAGCTGCAGGCCACCCACCTGGCACCGATTGAATACCATGTGCGCCCACGCCTGCCGCTGCCGGTGGAGCGCCTGGACAACACGCTGGATGTGGAAGCACCGGCCCTGATCAAGGGCTATCTGCGCCTGGGTGCCAAGGTGCTGGGTGCACCGGCCTGGGACCCGGACTTCAACAGCGCCGACCTGCCCATGCTGATGCGCATCGCCGACTTGCCGGGGCGTTACCGCAAACACTTTCTGGGGGCCTGATGCGCGCCGTGCCCGGACTCTCCGCCGCCGACTGGATGGGCGCTGTTGCCGATGCGGGCGGTGAGCACGAGGACGACGCACCCAAGCTGCGCTACCGCGCGGTGTTTATTTCCGACATCCATCTGGGCACCGCCGGCTGCCAGGCCGAGGCCTTGCTGGATTTTTTAAAGCACCACAGCAGCGACTACCTGTACCTGGTCGGCGATATCGTGGACGGCTGGCAGCTGCGTCGGCGCTGGTTCTGGCCGCAGGCGCACAACGACGTGGTGCAAAAGCTGCTGCGCCGCGCCCGCAAAGGCTGCCACGTGGTGTTTGTGCCGGGTAACCATGACGAGTTTGCGCGCGGCTTTGTCGGCCACAAGTTTGGCGACATCACGGTGCAAAAAGACACGGTGCACACCACGGCGCAGGGCGTCTCGCTGTGGGTCACGCATGGCGACTATTTTGACGGCGTGATCCAATGCGCCAAGTGGCTGGCCTATGTGGGCGACAACGCCTATGAGTTCACCCTGAAGCTCAATCGCAGCCTCAACTCCTTGCGCGCGCGCATGGGCCTGCCCTACTGGTCGCTCTCGCAGTACCTCAAGGGCAAGGTCAAGACCGCGCTGAACTATGTGACCGATTTTGAAGTGGCGGTGGCCAAGGAAGCACGCCACCGCGGCCACGCCGGTGTGGTCTGCGGCCACATCCACCGTGCCGAGATGCGCGACATCAACGGCACGCTGTACTGCAACGACGGCGACTGGGTCGAGAGCCGCAGCGCCCTGGTCGAGCACCTGGACGGACGCCTGGAAATCGTGTTCTGGGACGAGCTGGTGGCGCGCGAAGCGGCCGAGGTGGCCAAGGCGCTGCCGCTGCTGGAAATGGTCTGACAATCAGGGGCTGACAACCGTTCCCAAGTCGGTGAAGTTGCTAATCTTGACAGAGCCGTCTGGAAACCGCGCAATCACCTCCAACTCGCCGCCCATCGCTTCAATATGGCTGCGCAGAGTGGACAAATACATATCTGTGCGCTTCTCGATTTTGGCAATAGAAGGCTGCTGAACATGCAAGACTTCAGCCAGCATCTTTTGCGACAGACCACGCGCTTGCCGCAGTTCGTTCAAGGGCATTTCGGCCAGCATTGTTCGGGCTTTGCTGTCCGCCTTCAGGCGTGCAGAAGTCC
>JAYVNF010000052.1:0-7341 GCA_043758575.1 Rhodoferax sp. | reverse complement strand
CGCGAGGTGCTGGCGCGCACCCAGACGCTGCTGGAGCACACCGGCGAGCTGACCCAGGTGGGTGGCTGGGAGGTGGACTTGCGCAGCATTCGCATCGCCGGCCTTGCGCCACCGCTGGAGCCTTCCTTTGAAGACGCCAACAAGCTGTTTGCGCCCGAGGCCTGCACCCAGCTTGGCGCCGCCATGCAGGCCGCCCGTGAACACGGCACACCCTACGACCTGGAGCTGCGTTTGCAAAGCGCTGACGGTCAGCCCAAATGGGGTCGTACCCAGGGCTTTGCCGAGCTGCAGGACGGACGCGCGGTGCGCCTGTACGGCACCTTGCAGGACATCAGCGAACGCCGGGCGGTGGAAGAGGCGCTGCGCCAGGCCAACGCGCAGTTGCTGGCCAAGGCTGAACAGCGCGACTGAAGGCGCAGCCTGTGTGGGGTGCCGCACCGACGCTGCTGGCGCGCCGGCGCATGCTGCGTTTACCGGGTTGCAGGCAAAGCGATTTGCCCACCACCTAGTGTCCATTTATCCCACCAGACTTGAAAGCCAACCATGACCACCATCACCACTTGCAGCCAATCTTCGCAACCCACACGCACTGCCCTCGGCGCCACCCTGGTGGCCGCAGCGCTGCTGCTCGCCGCGGGCATGGCGCAGGCTGCCACCACCGAGACGATTTCCAATGACGCGTCCCAGGCTGCCCACAAGACCGAGCGCGTGATGTCCGACAGCTGGATCACGACCAAGGTGAAATCCGAAATTCTGGCCAACAGCGTGTCCAAGGCCTTCAAGGTGCAGGTGAAGACCAAGTACGGCATGGTCACGCTGACCGGCAAACTGCCCAACCCGGACGCGATTGACCTGGTGAAGATGACGGCCCAAAACGTCAAGGGCGCGAAGAGCGTGGACGTGTCGGGTCTGTCCATCGCCAGCTAAAGCGACTGGCTACCAGGCCAGCTCGATCAGCAGGTCCCGGGCGTTGACGGTCTCACCGGCACGCACATGGATGGCGTGCACGGTTGCGTCGCGCTCGGCGGCCAGCATGGTCTCCATCTTCATGGCCTCCAGCGACAAGAGCGGGTCGCCCTTCTTCACGGCCTGGCCGACCTTGACGGCCACCGTCACCACCATGCCGGGCATGGGTGCGCCCACATGGTTGGGGTTGTCCTGCTCGGCCTTGGCCTTGGCGGCCGCACCTTTGACACCGGCCTTGGGCACGCGCACCGTGCGCGGCTGGCCGTTGAGCTCGAAGAAGACCTTGATTTTCCCCTCTTCGTCCACGCCGTCCGAGCGGCCGGTCTGGCGCACCACCAGGGTCTTGCCACGGTCGATGTCGATCGACACTTCCTCGCGGTCCAACAGGCCGTAGAAAAAGGGAGACGTGGGTAGTAGCGAGACATCGCTGTACTCGCGCCGGTGCGCGGCATAGTCCTTGAACACCTTGGGGTACATCAGGTAAGAGGCCAGGTCGGTGTCGCTCACCTTGCGGCCAATGGCGGCTTCAGCCTCGGCGCGCGTGGCTTCCAGATCGACCGGCGCCAAATGGTCGCCGGCGCGGCCCTGCATGGGCGCCTCGCCCTTGAGTACCTTGTGTTCCAGGGCCTTGGGGAATCCATCGGGCGGGAAGCCCAGCTCACCCTTGAACAGCGAGATGACCGAGTCCGGGAAGGCGATGTCGCGCTCCGGGTTGCTGACATCGGCCGGCTTCAAATCGTTGGCCACCATGAACAGCGCCATGTCGCCTACCACCTTGGAGGTGGGCGTGACCTTGACGATGTCGCCAAACAGCACGTTGACATCGGCATAGGCCTTGGACACCTCGGGCCAGCGGTGCGCCAGGCCCATGGCGCGGGCCTGCTCGCGCAGGTTGGTGTACTGGCCGCCGGGCATTTCGTGCTTGTAGACATCGGAGGTACCGGCGCGCATGTCGGCCTCAAAAGGTGAATAGGCGCGGCGCACGCCTTCCCAGTAGTGGGACAGGGATTGCATGGCCTCCAGGTCCAGGCCGGGGTCGCGCGCCGTGCCGCTCAGGGCGGCGGCGATGGAGCCCAGATTGGGTTGCGAGGTGAGGCCACTCATGGCGTCCAGGGCACCGTCCACCGCATCGCAACCGGCCTCGATCGCGGCCAGCACGCTGGCTGCTGCGATGCCGCTGGTGTCGTGCGTATGGAAGTGAATCGGCAGGCCTACTTCCTGTTTCAGCACGCGCACCAGCTCGGCGGCCGCGCGCGGCTTGCAGACACCAGCCATGTCTTTGATACCCAGGATGTGGGCACCGGCTTTTTCCAATTGCTTGGCCAGATTCACGTAGTACTTGAGGTCGTACTTGCTGCGCTTGGCATCGAACAGGTCACCGGTGTAGCACAGCGCGCCTTCGCACAGGGCGCCGGATTCGATGACGGCGTCCATGGCCACGCGCATGTTGTCAACCCAGTTGAGCGAATCAAACACACGGAACACATCGACCCCATTCTTGGCCGCCTGCTGCACAAAGTAGCGCACCACATTGTCCGAATAGTTGGTGTAGCCCACGGCATTGGAGGCGCGCAAGAGCATCTGGAACAGGATGTTGGGTGTCGCCTCGCGCAAGCGTGCCAGGCGCTCCCAGGGGTCTTCCTTCAAAAAGCGCAGGGCCACGTCAAAGGTGGCGCCGCCCCAGCATTCCATGCTGAAGAGTTGCGGCAGCATGCGCGCGTAGTGCGGCGCAATCTGCTCCAGGTCGTGGCTGCGCATGCGCGTGGCAAACAGCGACTGGTGGGCGTCGCGCATGGTGGTGTCGGTGAGCAGCACTTGGGGTTGGTCCTTCATCCACTGGGCGAAGTTGTTGGCGCCCAGTTCTTTCAATTTGTCGCGTGTGCCCGCAGGAATCGGCGCAGTCAAATCGCACACCGGCTTGATGGGCGCAGCCAGCGGCAGCGCCGGCAGGGTGCGGCCCTTCATCTCGGGGTTGCCGTTGATGGCCACATCGCCCAGGAATTTCAAGAGGCGGGTGGCGCGGTCGCGCCGCTTCACGAAGTTGAAGAGTTCGGGTGTGGTGTCTATGAAGCGCGTGGTGCATTCACCCGAACGGAACAGCGGGTGCGCAATCACGTTTTCCAGGAACTGCAGATTGGTGGAGAGGCCGCGCACGCGGAACTCGCGCAGCGCCCGGTCCATGCGCGAAGCGGCTTCGTCCGGCGTGTGGCCCCAGGCCGTGACCTTGACCAAGAGCGAGTCGTAATACGGTGTGATGACGGCGCCGGCATAGGCCGTGCCGGCGTCCAGGCGGATACCGAAGCCGGCGGCGCTGCGGTAGACCCCAATCTTGCCGTAGTCGGGCGTGAAGTTGTTCTCCGGGTCTTCGGTGGTGACGCGGCACTGCAGGGCGTGGCCGCGCAGGGAGATGTCTTTTTGCGCGGGAATGAAGGAGTCGTCGTCGCCCACGCGCGCGCCTTCGGTAACGCGGATTTGCGCCTTGACGATGTCCACGCCGGTGACCACTTCGGTGACGGTGTGCTCGACCTGGATGCGCGGGTTGACCTCGATGAAGTAGTACTTGCCAGTGTCCACGTCGAACAGGTATTCGACCGTGCCGGCGTGCGTGTAGTTGGCGGCGCGGGCCAGGCGCAGTGCCGACTCACAGAGCTCGGCGCGGGTGGCCTCATCCATATACGGTGCCGGCGCGCGTTCCACCACTTTTTGGTTGCGCCGCTGCACCGAGCAGTCGCGCTCGAACAAATGAACCAGGTTGCCGTGCCGGTCGCCCATGACCTGCACTTCCACATGGCGGGCGCGGCGCACCAGTTTTTCCAGGTAGACCTCGTCATTGCCAAAGGCGGCCAGGGCCTCGCGCTGGGCCAGCTCTTTCATGGGGACCAGGTCGGCCTCGGTTTCGATCACCCGCATGCCGCGCCCGCCCCCACCCCAGCTGGCTTTGAGCATCAGCGGGTAGCCCACTTCCAGCGCCATTTTTTTCGCTATTTCAATGTCATCCGGCAAGGCGGTGGTGGCGGGCACCACCGGCACGTTTGCGGCCACGGCTACGGCACGGGCGGCCACCTTGTTGCCCAGCGTGCGCATCACGTCGCCATTGGGGCCTATGAAGGCCACGCCGGCCGCGGCACAGGCATCGGCGAAGTCCGGGTTTTCGGACAGAAAACCGTAGCCGGGGTGGATGGCGTCTACATCGGCCTCCTTAGCAATACGAACAATGTCGGCAATGTCCAGGTAGGCCGAGATCGGCTTCTTGCCGGCACCCACCAGATAGGACTCGTCGGCCTTGAAGCGGTGCAGGGCGAAGCGGTCTTCATTGCTGTAAATCGCCACCGTGCGTATGCCCATTTCGGAGGCGGCACGGAGCACACGGATGGCGATTTCGCTGCGGTTAGCGACCAGGATGCTGCGGATTTTTTTCATACGCATGGGGAAGCAAACTGCGTGCCAGTGGTATTGGCGGGAGCGGCGGTAGAGGATGGAACGGGGTGAGGCGCATCGCTTGCACTAGGCTTGCAGCAGACTGGCGTTTTCTGCAACGGCGTTCTGCATGCGCTTCAGAGTGGCCACGCGGATGTGTTTTTGCATGCCACTGTCAGTGAGCAGCTCCAGCCAACGGCTCTGCACTGAACGCATGCGCGCTATCGTTTCTGCAGCCCAGGCCGGGTCCAGGCTGGCTGAGTTGGCCAGGGCCAGCATGAGCGCATGCGTGATGTTTTTGCCGTGCCCCAGCACGTCCATCTGGTGCTCGCCCGCGGGCCGGTGTTGAAAGTCAGGTCGTAGCAAGGGGCCAGCTCCCATTGACGCCGCCGGTTCAGGCGAAACGCAAAATTCTTGGCATGGTCATCGCGGTTGTGGAACAGCACATTGAAGAGGCAGCGTTCAAACGCCTGCTGCACCGCCTGTTCATTGCGCGTGAAGAGCCGGGTGAGGCGCAGGAAGCTGGCGTAGTCCACGGCGCCTGGGATTCTGAAATCTGCGTGCAGCGCACCCGCCACGGTGTGAATCGGCACGCGCATGCCGTCTTGCACATCAAAGCGCTGGGCGCCGAAGGCGGCCAGCTTGTTGCCCAGATCAAAGTGCGCGGTGTGCGGCATATTCAGCTGGCAAGCCTTGGCGAGCCGGGCATACAGGTATTCGATGGCACAGACCTCCCGGTGCTCGTCCTGCGCCTGGAATTTCACCAGCCAGGGCATGGCGCCGTCTTGTGGCTGGGTGCCGACCGTGTGGGTGGCCGGGTTGTAAAAGACCAGCACCTTGGGCCGTGCACCGTGCGGCGAGCCGCCCAGCAGGGCCAATTGCCTGAGTGCCTGGCTTTCTTCACCCTGCACCAGGGACTGCGCTTCGCGCGCCAGGTCCAGCAACTTGATTTCGTCGGTACTGATCGTCTGGGGTTCTGCGGGCTCGAAGACCAGTGCGCCCATGGTGCACTCCCCCAAAAAGGCCAGGCGCTCCAGGGGTGAGAGCGTTGCCGGCTTGCGCCCGGCCTTGCGAAACAGCTTGTCCATGAGCAGCAGGCCCCAGTCATCGGGCAGCGCGTCACTGATCAGCCCGGGCAGGCGCTGCAGGTAGGCGGGGAAATCCCCATAGGCCTGACCCTTAAGGCGCAGCTTGTGGGGGGACAGCTCCAGCTGCTGCGCCAGCGCCTCCGGGGAATATTCAAACAAAAGCTGCGCGCCGTTGTCGGCCAGTGTGCCCAGGAGCCAGCGCTCACCCCAGCCGGCGTAGAAAACCAGGCCTTTTTTCATGCTTTGCGCTGGGGCGCAGCTGCGCTTTTGCGTGCGTCTTTGCCTGTGTACTTGCGCGGAGCACGCGCGCGTTTGGTGCCGGCCGCCCGTTCCATCTGGGCGATGGAGTGCATGTGCAAGGCAAACAGGCTTTGCAACTCCGACTCCCGCCCCAGTGCCTGGATGATGCGCAACAAAGAAGCCAGCGTGCACTTGCCCGAGCCTTCCAGCTCCTGCACCACGTAGCGCGATACGCCGGCGCGCGTGGCCAGCTCGGTTTGCTGCAGGCCCTGGGCCAGACGCAAGTCTTTGAGCCGGCTGCCCAGCTCGGTGGCAATCTCGTCAAAGGAGGCAAGACTAAAGTCGAGCATTTCAGGCCTTATTGCAAATTTCTTGAATAATGCCTGAAATTTTAAGCACTAAGAATGCAAGCGTCAAAGACCTGTGTTCTGCCATCCATCCAGTCGCCAAGAAGGCCACGCGCTTGAGGCCGTCGGCGCACGTCAAACCCGGCTACGCCTTGACTGCGTAGCCGACCCCTGCTTACTTGGCCGTGGGCATCACAAACTCTGCGCCCTTGCCAATGCTCTCGGGCCAGCGCTGCATGATGGACTTTTGCTTGGTGTAAAAGCGCACGCCCTCTTCACCGTAGGCGTGCATGTCACCAAACAGGCTCTTCTTCCAGCCGCCAAAGCCGTGCCAGGCCATGGGCACGGGGATTGGCACATTGATGCCGACCATGCCGACCTGGATACGGCGTGAAAACTCTCGCGCCACGTTGCCGTCGCGGGTGAAGCAGGACACACCGTTGCCAAACTCGTGGGCATTGATCAGGTCCACCGCCTGGGCCAAGTCCTTGACGTGCACGCAGGACAGCACCGGGCCAAAGATTTCTTCCTTGTAGATGCGCATGTCAGGCGTGACGTTGTCAAACAGCGTGCCGCCCATCCAGAAGCCCTTGTCGCAACCGCTGCCAGCGGCTGCGCCGCTGAAATCGCGACCATCGTGCAAGAGCGTGGCACCTTCCTTGACACCCTGGGCGATGTAACCGGTGATGCGGTCATGTGCAGCCTGCGTGACGATGGGGCCCATCTCGGCGGCCAGGTTCATGCCGTCCAGCACTTTCAAGGTCTTGGTGCGCTCCAGCAGTTTAGGGACCAGGCGCTCGGCCACATCACCCACGAGAACGGCCACGCTGATGGCCATGCAGCGCTCGCCAGCCGAGCCGTAGCCGGCGCCGATCAGGGCGTCCACGGCCTGGTCGATGTCGGCGTCGGGCATCACCACCATGTGGTTCTTGGCGCCGCCCAGGGCCTGCACGCGCTTCCCAAAGTGGGCACCGGTCTCGTAAATATGATTGGCAATCGGTGTAGAGCCGACGAAGCTGATGGCCTTCACATCCGGGTGCTCCAGCAGCGCGTCCACGGCTTCCTTGTCACCCTGCACCACATTGAAGACGCCATCCGGCAGGCCGGCCTCCTTGAACATGTCCGCAATCATCAGGCTGGCGCTGGGGTCCAGCGGGCTGGGTTTCAGGACAAAGGTGTTGCCCGCGGCAATCGCCACCGGGAACATCCACATCGGCACCATCACGGGAAAGTTAAAGGGCGTGATGCCCGCCACCACGCCCAGCGGTTGGCGCAGCGTCCAG
>JAYVNF010000051.1:0-2339 GCA_043758575.1 Rhodoferax sp. | reverse complement strand
CGCTTGTCGAGTTCGCTGGTGCTGAGCTGGGCATAGGCATCGAGCAGGCCGCGCACGGCCTCCGGCCGGGTCAGGCTTTGCCAGGCATGCTGGCCGTGGATGTCGATCAGGTGCTCGCCAATGGCACGCAGCTGCTGGGCCGTGGCCGGGCTGCCGTTGACCCAGGCGCGGCTCTTGCCTTGCGTGTCCACGGTGCGGCGCAAGAGCAGGCTGTCACCGCCCTCAAAGCCGGCTTCATCCAGCAAAGCCTGCAGTCCGGGGGCATTGTCGAATTCGGCACTGATTTCGGTGCGTGGCGCACCCTCGCGGATCACGCTGACATCGGCCCGTGCGCCGGTGACCAGCTGCAGCGCGTCCACCAGAATGGACTTGCCGGCACCGGTCTCGCCGGTGAGCACGGTGAAGCCGCGCTCCAGGTCGAGCTCGAGCTCGCTGATGATGACAAAGTCCCGCAAAACAATCCGCTTCAAAGCCATGGCTCAGACCACTCCTTCATTCCAGTGCATTTTTTCGCGCAAGGTATCAAAGTACGACCAGCCCTTGGGGTGCAGAAAACGCACCTTGTGTTCCGAGCGGGTCACCACAATCCGGTCGCCATGCATCAGCGAGGCCAGGCTTTGCGTATCAAAGCTGGCGCTGGCATCGCGTCCGGCCACAATTTCCACGGCAATCTCGCCGGCGCTGGTCAGCACAATCGGCCGGTTGGACAGGGTGTGCGGTGCAATCGGCACGATCACCCAGCCGTCAATGGCCGGGTGCATCAAGGGCCCACCGGCCGAGAGCGAATAGGCGGTGGAGCCGGTGGGCGAGGCGATGATCAGGCCGTCGGCGCGCTGGTTGGCCACAAAATGCCCGTCCACCTCCACCCGCAGCTCGACCATGCCGGAGCTGGCGCCGCGGTTCACCACCACATCGTTCATGGCCAGGGCGCTGAACACGCAGATGCCATCGCGCATCACGCGCCCGCGGATCAGGCTGCGCTGGTCCTCCGCGTATTCGCCAGCCAGCATGGGCCGCAGCACGGCCTTGTACTGGCCAAAGGGGATGTCGGTGATAAAGCCCAGGCGGCCCTGGTTGATGCCGATCAGCGGGACTTTGTACTGCGCCAGTTGGCGGCCTATGCCCAGCATGGTGCCATCGCCCCCGACCACCAGGCACAGGTCGCACTGGCGGCCTATCTGTTCCAGATTGAGCGTGGCATAGCGGTTCATGCCCATATTGGCCGCCGTATCGGCTTCCAGCACCACGTCGCAGCCCAGGTCCAGCAGGTAGTCGGCAATTTCTTCCAGTGCCCGGCGCGAGTGCGCACCGGCTGTTCCGGCAGGGGTGCTCTGGTACTTTCCTACGAGGGCAAGCTGGCGAAATTGAGAGGGCGACTTCATTTGCAAATTAGATCACTAAACATCACTAAAATGATTCGATGCTCGACGAACGTTCCAAGATGTTGCTCAAAGCGCTGGTGGAGCGCTATATCGCCGACGGTCAGCCGGTGGGCAGCCGAACGCTCTCCAAAGCCTCGGGCCTGGAGCTGTCTCCCGCCACCATCCGCAACGTGATGTCCGATCTGGAGGAAATGGGCCTGATCGTCAGCCCGCACACCTCGGCCGGGCGCATTCCCACCGCACGCGGCTACCGCCTGTTTGTGGACACCATGCTCACGGTGCAGCCCAGCCAGTATTCGCGCCACAGCCTGGCGCCGGACCAGCCGCAAAAAGTCATCTCCAACGCGGCCAACCTGCTCTCCAGCCTGTCGCAGTTTGTGGGCGTGGTGATCACGCCCAAGCGCTCCTCGGCCTTCCGGCACATGGAGTTTTTGCGCCTGTCCGAGAAGCGCCTCTTGGTCATCATCGTATCGCCCGAGGGCGATGTGCAAAACCGCGTCATCTACACCGAGGTCGATTACACCCAGGCCCAGTTGGTGGAAGCTGCCAACTTCCTCAACAGCAACTACGTAGGCCTTGACATAGACCAGGTGCGTGGCCGCCTGCAGGGCGAGGTGGAAAGCCTGCGCTCGGAAATTGCGGCCCTGATGCAGGCAGCCGTCAACGTCAGCTCCGAGGCGATTCAAGACACCGAGGACGAGGTGGTGATTGCCGGCGAGCGCAACCTGCTGTCGGTGTCCGACTTCTCCAGCGACATGGGCCATCTGCGCCGGGCCTTCGATTTGTTCGAGCAAAAGGCCCAGCTCATGCGCCTCCTGGACATTGCCGGCCAGGCCGAGGGCGTGCGCATCTTCATAGGTGGCGAGAGCCAGGTCGTGCCCTTTGAAGACCTGTCCATTGTCAGCAGCCCCTACGAGGTGGACGGCAAAGTGGTGGGCACCCTGGGCGTCATAGGCC
>JAYVNF010000050.1:0-7399 GCA_043758575.1 Rhodoferax sp. | reverse complement strand
GCGCACCACGTTCAGAAAATCCACCAGGCCGCTGTTTTTGAGGCGCTGCGAAATCTCCAGCCCTTCCTTGGGGCCGAAGCCGCCCGGCAGGTCTTCGTCGCCGGTGTAGCGCACGCCCACAATAAAGTCATTGCCCACGGCCTTGCGAATGGCCTGCAGCACCTCGAAGGTAAAACGCAAACGGTTGTCCATGCTGCCGCCATAGGGCGCGTCCAGGCTGTTGGTCAGCGGCGACCAGAACTGGTCCATCAAATGCCCGTAGGCCTGCAGCTCGATGCCGTCCATGCCGCCGGCCTGCATGCGCTGGGCGGCAGCCACGTAGTCGCCCTTGATGCGCTCTATGTCCCAGTCCTCCATCTTCTTTGGGAAGGCCCGGTGCGCGGCTTCGCGCTCGTGCGAGGGCGACAGCGCGGGCAGCCAGTCGCCCTTGTTCCAGCCGGTGCGCCGCCCCAGGTGGGTGAGCTGGATCATCACCGCCGTGCCGTGCTCGTGGCAGGCGTCGGTCAGGTCTTTGAGCCAGGGCACGACCTCGTCCTTGTAGGCCAGGATGTTGTTGAACACCGGCGGGCTGTCGCGCGACACGGTGGCGCTGCCGGCCGTCATGGTCAGCGCAATGCCGGCCTTGGCGCGCTCCGCGTGATAGGCCCGGTACTTGGCCTTGGGCATGCCGTCCTCGGGGTAGGCCGGCTCGTGCGAGGTGATCATCATGCGGTTTTTCAGGCGCAGATGTTTGAGCTGGAAGGGTTGCAGCAGGGGGTCGTTTTCAGGGGACATGGTGGGGGTTCATTTCAATGCGGAAGGATGCGGTTGCGTGCGTGTGTGCGGCGGATGCGGTGCTCCGTGGCTCAGTACCACTGGTCGGTGGTGGCGGCCTTCTTGCGGTTCACATAGTCCTGCAGCGCCTCGTCCTTGGCGATGTCCATGGGGGGCGCTTCATAGTCGGCCAAGGCGGTTTTCCAGCGCGTGTTGGCGCGGGTGGCGCTGTCGGTCTTGCCGGCCTCAACCCAGGACTCATAGGGCGTGTTGTCGGAGATGGTAGAGTCAAAAAACGCCGTGGTGTAGTTGCCCATGGTATGGGCCGAGCCCAGAAAGTGGCCACCTGGCACCACCTCCTTGAAGGCGTCCAGCGCCAGCGTGTTGTCGTCCACCACCACACCGCCCAGGTAGCTGTGCAGGGCGCCGCAGAAGTCAGCATCCATCATGAATTTTTCATAGCTCATGGACAAAAGGCCGTCCAGAAAGCCGGCTGAGTGCAGAATGAAATTGGCCCCGCAATGAATAGCCGAGAGCATGGACATCACACTCTCCTGCATGGCCTGGCCGTCCGGCAGCTTGGAGGTGGTAAACGAGCCGGCGCAGCGCAGCGGCAGGTTCAAGCGGCGCGCCAGCTGGCCTATGACCATGGAGCCGATGGCCGGCTCGGGCGTGCCAAAGGTGGGCGAGCCCGAGCGCAGCGACATGCTGGAGAGAAAGTTGCCGTAGATGACGGGCGCACCCGGGCGCTCCAGCTGCGTGATGGCGCAGCCCACCATGGTTTCGGCGTGCGCCTGGGCAATGGCGCCAGCATTGGTCACCGGCCCCATGGCGCCGCCCAGGATGAAGGGCACGATAACGGCGGCCTGGTTGGCGCGCGCGTAGGCGCGGGCCGACTTGGTCATGGTGCCGTCCCACAAGAGCGGCGAGTTGACATTCACGTTGCCCAGGATGACGCAGTTCTGGTCCACAAAATCCTTGCCGAAGAGGATGCGCGACATCTCAATCGAATCTTCGGCGCGTTCTTCCGAGGTGATGGAGCCCATGTAGGCTTTGTCCGAGTAGCGCATGTGGGCCAGCACCATGTCCAGATGGCGCTTGTTGACCGGAATGTCGGTGGGCTCGCACACCGTGCCGCCACTGTGGTGCAGCCAGGGGCAGGCGTAGGCCAGCTTCACAAAGTTCTGGAAGTCGGCCAGGGTGCCGTAGCGCCGGCCCTGGTCCAGGTCCATGACAAAGGGCGAGCCATAGGCCGGGGCGAACACCACGTTTTTGCCGCCGATTTGCACGGCGCGCGCCGGGTTGCGGGCGTGCTGGGTGAATTCTTTGGGCGCGGTCTTGAGGATCTCGCGCAGGTGACCGGGTTCGAACTTCACGCGCATGCCGTCGACCTTGGCGCCGGCTTTTTTGAACAGGGCCAGGCATTCGTCGTCGTCGCGTATGTCCAGGCCGACTTCGGCCAGGATTTTGTCCGACGCGGCTTCGATTTTCAGCAGGTTCTCTTCACCCATGACATCGTAGGTGGGGATGTTTCTTCGGATGTAGGCTGGGCCGTTGATCTTGGCTTTGGGGTCGCGGCGTTCACGGCCGCCTGCGCGTCGGTGTTTTTTGTGTTCGGGTGTTGAAGCCCCTGCAGGTGTTGCTGTGTCTTCGCTGGGCGTGGTGATGCTTGTCTCTGTCATTTTTACTTTCCTGCTGTTGTGCCTGCCGGTACGGGGTATGGATGAAAGCAAAAGGATTCGACCATTACGCAACCATATGCCATCAAGCCCCCGTTGTGAATGGCAACACACTTCATGCGTGCCATAAACTAAGCTAATGCCCAGTCACCTCCAACCCAAACCGGCCCACCCCGCCAAACCCAACCAGTCCCTCAACAACCTGCTGGTCTTTGAGTCCGCCGCAAGACGCGGCAGCTTCACCCGCGCCGCCGAGGACTTAGGGATAAGCCAGCCTGCGGTGAGCCACGCCATGCGCCTGCTGGAGGCCGACCTGGGTGTGGCCCTGTTCGAACGCCAGCACAAGGGCGTGCAGACCACCGAGGCCGGCCAGTACCTGCTGGAGCAAGTGGGCATGGGCCTGGCGCTGATAGACCAGGCCCTGCGCGAAGTGCGCAGCATGCAGGCACACCAGGTCACGCTGGCCGTGTCCACCGCCACCGCCACCTGGTGGCTGCTGCCGCGCATTGCGCGCTTCAAGCAGCAGCACCCGGATATCGAGCTGCGCGTTACCACCACCGACACCGACCTGGACATGGCGCGCGAGCGCATCGACCTGTCCATCACCCTGGGCGCGGATGATTTTGTGAACTACCAGAAGTGGCACTTTGTGGACGAGGAAATATTTCCGGTCTGCAGCCCCGCGTTCCTGCAAGCCAACCCCCTGCCCGACTTGCAGGCCCTGGCCAACAGCCCACTCTTGCTGCTGGAAGAGCGCTACCGCCCACGCATGGACTGGAAAGCCTGGCTGGCGCGCTTCAACATGCGCCTGCCGCGCAAGCCGGCGCTGTTTCGCTTCAACGACTACTCCATCGTGCTGCAGGCCGCCATCGAAGGCCAGGGCGTGGCCCAGGGCTGGCGCCACATCGTGCAGCCGCTGATTGCGCAGGGCCTGCTGGTGCGCCCCCTGCAGCACAGCGTCACCACCGACCAGCCGCTGTTCATCACTGCGCCGCAGGGCAAGGTGCTGCGCCCGGATGTGGCGTATCTGAAGGACTGGCTGGTGGCCGAAGCCGCGAACACCTAGAACCCCTGCGGTGCCAAACACGCTGCGTTTCCCCTGATAATCACCCCTGCTAGAGGTGCCGCCCGCGCGCGGCTGAGAAACACTCTTTGAACCTGATCTGGGTTGTGCCAGCGTAGGGAAGCCTGGCTTCACTGCTGCGTGCACGGTCCCTATCCTCACCACCACAGGATGACCATGACCATGCTTTCCCCCTCCGACATCTGGAACGACATCACGGCCGTACGCGAGCGCAGCCCGCTGGTGCACAGCATCACCAACTTCGTGGTGATGAACTTCAACGCCAATGTGCTGCTGGCCGCCGGCGCCTCGCCGGTGATGGCGCATGCGCACGAAGAGGTACTGGACATGGTGGCGATTGCGCAGTCGCTGGTGCTCAACATCGGCACGCTGGAGCCGGCCTGGATCGAGAGCATGCGCCTGGCTCTGGCTGCTGCCAGCCTGCGCGGCATCCCCACTGTGCTGGACCCGGTGGGCGCCGGCGCCACGCCTTACCGCAATGCCAGCATCGAGCTGCTGCTGGCCACCGCCGCGCCCACGGTCATACGTGGCAATGGCTCGGAGATCATGAGCGTGGCCGGCACCAGTGTGCTGACGCGCGGTGTGGACAGCAGCGCCGCTGCCCATGACGCCCTGTCTTCGGCACGGGTGCTGGTGGAGCGCACCGGTGGCGTGGTCTGCGTCAGCGGCGCCACCGACCATATCGTGGACGGCGGGCGCTGGGCCCTGCTCTCCAACGGCCACCCCTGGATGACCAGGATTACCGGCGTGGGCTGCTCGGCCACTGCACTGATTGGCGCTTTCTGCGCGGTGCAGCCGGATGCCTGGCGCGCCACCGTTTCGGCCATGGCACTGATGGGCGTGGTCGGCGAAGTGGCGGCCGAAAAAGCCGTGGTGCGCCGCCAGGGCGTGGGCAGCATGCAAGTAGCCCTGCTCGATGAATTGCAGCTGCTGGACCAGGCCACTTTTGAGCAGCGTCTGAAGATGGAATTCAAGCCCTGGTAGGACGCGCCGCCATGGCCGTACACCCCATGCAAACCGGCTCCAGCTGGAGCCGCGAACGCTTGCTCGCCGCACTGCGCCTGTACCTGGTCACCGACCAGGTCAGCCTCGTGGGCCGCCCCCTCACCGACGTGGTACTACAAGCCGTGGTGGGCGGCGTGACGTGTGTGCAGCTGCGCGAAAAGCAGCTGAGCAGCCGCGACTTCCTGGCCCAGGCACTGGTGTTGATGGAGCTGCTGCGCCCCTTCCATGTTCCGCTCATCATCAACGACCGCATCGACATTGCCCTGGCCTGTGGCGCCCAGGGTGTGCATCTGGGGCAAAGCGATATGCCGGTGGAGAAGGCGCGCGCGCTGCTGCCGCCCGAGGTGTTCATAGGCTGGTCGGTGGAGACCCTGGCGCAGGTGGCCCAAAGTGCCGCCCTGCCGGTGGACTACCTGGGTGTGAGCCCGGTATTTGCCACCCCTACCAAGACCGACACCGCCAGGCCCTGGGGGCTGGAGGGTTTGCAAAGGGTGCGCGCCACCACCACATTGCCGCTGGTCGCCATAGGCGGCGTCCATGCCGGCAATGCGGCGGCGGTGCGCGCCGCCGGTGCCGACAGCCTGGCCGTGGTCAGCGCGATTTGTTCTGCACCGGATCCGCGCGCCAGCGCCCAGGAATTAAGGAACTTGATCGATGCCCACTGATTTGCCATTCCGTTACGCCCGTGTGCTCTCCATTGCCGGCTCTGACAGCGGAGGCGGTGCCGGCATCCAGGCCGACCTGAAAACCATCAGCGCACTGGGCTGTTTTGGCATGACCGCCATCACCGCACTGACGGCACAAAACACCTGTGGCGTGCGCGCCATCCACGCCGCGCCGGCGCAGATGCTGGCCGACCAGATTGACGCCGTGATGGAAGACATAGGGGCCGACGCGGTCAAGATCGGCATGCTGCACGCCAGCGACATTGTGCTCACCGTGGCGATTGCGATTGAGCGCCACGGCCTGCGCAACGTGGTGTTTGACCCGGTCATGGTGGCCACCAGCGGCGCTGTGCTGATAGACCACTCGGCCATGGAGGTGCTGGTGCAGGAGCTGTTTCCGCGTGCCGCACTCATCACGCCGAATCTGGACGAGGCCGCCTTGCTGGTGGGCCGCCCGCTGCGGTCCGAGAGCGATATGCAAGCTGCTGCCACTGATCTGCTGGCCATGGGCGCCCGCGCGGTGCTGCTCAAGGGCGGGCATCTCGCCGGCGACACCGTCAGCGACCTGTTGGCTTTGGGCAGTGGCGAACAGATCTGGATGCGCGATGCGCGCATCCACACCCCCAACACCCACGGCACCGGGTGCACGCTGTCCTCGGCCATTGCCTGTCACCTGGCGCTGGGACAGGACCTAGTGGCGGCCGTGCAAGCGGCGCGCAGCTACATACGGGGTGCCTTGTTGCACGGTGCGCTGGTTGCTACCGGAGCGGGCAGCGGCCCGCTCAACCACGGCTATGCGCCGCTGCCCATGCGGCTGCAAGCCCAGCCGCATACGCCGGGGTAATAGCCCGGCGGGCAGGGTTCAAACCCTGGGCGTTGTGCGCGTGGCCAGGGCCAGCACGCCGGTCAGCAGCAGGGTCGGCAGGGTGGCACCCCACTGCGGCGCCAGGTTGTTGAGCAACTGGAACAGGGCAATGCCCAGCAGCCAGATGCCGGCGGCCAGGTAGTCCACCTTGACGTTGGGATCGGCCAGAGTAGTGAGCGCAGCGGCTGGCGCGGCCACACCCAGGCGCCCCAGAATCACGCCGTACAAGGGTACAAACACCGAGCTCAGTACCAGCAAAAAGGGCTCCAGGCCGCGCATCGGCAGCACCAGGGCCAAGCCGGTGCACAGCAGTGCCAAGCCCAGGCCCCACGTGCGAATGGACAGCCGGGGCAACAGGCTGTGGCTGGAGACGGCGCCGCTGTAGACATCGCCATAGGCGTTGTCAATTTCATCCACCAGAATCAGGGACAGCGCAATCAGCCCGCCCTGCGCCAGCAGCAAAGTGGCCACCAGATCGGCGTCCGGAGCCGAGATGCTGGCCACCAGCACACCCAGCGCATAGCACCAGACATTGGCCACGGCATAGCCGACCCAGGTGCCGCTGAAAGCCGTGCGCCCGCTCTTGCCGTGGCGCGCGTAGTCGGCCACCAGCGGCAGCCAGGACACCGGCATGGCAATCACCAAATCCATGGCCGAGAGCAGGCCCATGCTGCCGTCACCAGTGTGTTCCAGAAAACTGCTCAGGCCATGGGCCTGCAGCTTGGCACCGAACTGCCAGCTCAGCCACAAGAGCGACGCAATCACCAGCGGCAGCCCGTAGCGGCCTATGATTTTGCGCACCAGTTGCGTCATGGAGCCCGACAACAGCAGCATCAGTACCGCGCCCCACAGCAGGGTGGTGGCCGCCGTGCCAAGTGGGCCACCCAGCTCCCAGCCAAAGGACTGCTTGCCAATCGCGGCCGTGCCGTCGCGCATGATGACCAGCTCGAAGGTGGTCCAGCCAATCAGCTGGGCAATATTGAGCAGCACCGGCAGGCGGGCAAACCAGCTGCCATAGGTGCGGTGCATCAGGCCGGCGCTGGTCAGGCCGCTGTCGGCCCCTAGTTTGGCGGTCCAGGCCAACAGGCCGGCACCCACCAGGGTGCCCAGCACAATCGCCAGCGCCGCATCACGCGTGCCGGTCGCCGGCACCAGGTAGGCACCGGTTTGCATGACCAACAAGCCTACGCCGAGGCTGAACCAGAGTGCCGCATGCTCGCTCCAGCCGAAGCTGCGTTCGCTGGCGGGCAGACGGGTGAGGGCCTGGTTGTCAGGGCCAGTATGTAACGTTGCCATCCGATTGCTCCATGCAAAAGTGTTGGCAGAGAGGCGTGGTCCACGGCAAGGC
>JAYVNF010000049.1:0-2340 GCA_043758575.1 Rhodoferax sp. | reverse complement strand
TGTCGAGCTGCAGCAGGCTTTGCTTGAAACTGCTGGGCATGTCCAGCACATCGCACCAGCGGTTGGCCACCCAACCGCAGTCATCGAAGTGGTAGGGGTGGTTGACCACGGGAATATCGGCCTCGGTCTGGCGTGCCTGCTGCTGCTCTATCAAATGCGCCAGGGCATTGGCAATGGGCAGCAAGTCCGGCGGGATCGGTGTGGGCAAGTCCACGGCCATCTGGTCGGCATCTGCCACCCACAGGCCATGCTTGAGCTGGCTGCGCGTGCGGATGCGAAAGCGCGCGCCGCCGCGGCAGCGGATCACCATCAGCCCGGCCTGGGGCACGGCAAATTCCACGATATGCGCCAGCGTGCCAACGTCGGCAAACACCTCGTTGGCAAAAGCCTCGCCACGGGGCTGGCTGGGGTCGCGCTGGCGCACCTCGCCGCCTTGCAACAGCGAGACCACGCCAAAGGGCGTGCCATTCTTGTAGCACTTGCCGATCAGGTCCAGGTAACGCACTTCAAAGATTTGCAGGCTCAAGACCCCATCCGGAAACAGCACCGTGTTCAGGGGAAACAGCGGCAGCGCCTCCAGCGCTGTGGCGGGATCGGGGTCCGGGATCATGGTGCCACCGCCTCGGCGGCTGCCACCTGTTGCAGCCAGGCGTCGAGCTGCGCCATCAATGCATCGGTGGCCTGCGCCAAGGCGCGGGCGCCACCAGCGGCGTCGGCGCTGCTACTGGGCTGCTGCTGCACGAAGACGGTTTGTGCCAGGGGCTTGGGCGGGTTGCCGCTGCGCCCCAGCGTGGCCCGCACGCGCACCAAGGCCGCGCTGCTGTGCGCGCTGTCAAACACCTGGCTGAATTCCTCCAGCTCCAGGCGCAGGCTGAGTGTGCCCGTTGCCACCGCGTCCAGCGGCGAGAGCACGCTGCGGCGCTGGCCCAGCACCTCGCGCAGGCGCTGGCGCAGCAGCTGGGCCGCGGGCATGCTCCAGCGCGCCTGCGCATAGGGACGCAGCTGCTGGGCATCGGCATAGAGCAGACGGTACAGCAGGGCCGTGCTGTCCAGCGCGGCCGAGGCTTCCACCTCGGACAGCAGCACGGGCGCCAGCGGCACCTGGCGCGGGGACGCCTGGGGGGTGCTGGTACCCGGGCCAAAGTCGTACACGGTGACGCGCGCGGCCGGTGTGCTGCAGGCCGCCAGCAGGGTCAGCAGGGCGGCACCGACCCAGCGGCTGCCGAGGGCCAGGGCCTTGCCACGCAGGCCGGCCAGCAGCGCGCACGCGCCCTGGTAGGAAGGGGGAGAAAGCTGCATCTGCATGGTCTGCCTTTGTGGATCTGCCTTTAGGGAGCTGGCTGGATGGATGGATCGGCTTTAGCGGTCCGCGGCGGGCGCCACCGCGCTGCTGGCAGCAGGCACTGCAAAGCCAGGCTCCCCGGGGCCGGGAAGGGCGGCACCTTTGCCCAAGAGCAGCGACTGCGGTTGTTCGGCCAGGCCCTCGGCCACACGGCCGAACTGGCGCAGCGTGCGTGCGGCCTCGTCGGTGGTGCGGGTCAGGCGCGGCAGCAGCGTGGCGTTGAGGGCGGTGCTGGTGGCCGCCAGGGCCTCGGTGCTGCGGGCAATCTTGTCCAGCGTGCCGCCGGGCTCGTTCATGCGGGTGGTGGTGCGCCTGAAGTTTTCGGCCGAGCCCTTCACCACCTCGGCACTTTCGCGCAACCGCTCGGAGGTCAGCTGGATGCTCCTGAAGCTGGTCTCCACCTGGGCCGCCATGCGCGGCAGGCTGGCGCTGCCCTTGGGGCCGGCGCCGGTGAGCACCTGGTCGGCATGGCGCGTAAGCTGGCTCAAACTCGCGGCCGCCTGCGACAGCTTGTCGACTGCCGTGGCCAGCGCCTCTTGCCGCTCGGGCGCCAGCAGGCTGTTCAGGCGCTGGCTGGCCTGGTCCAGCCGGCCCAGCAAATGGCCGCCCTGCTCGGTCAGGCGCGACATCAGACCGGGGTGCATGGGAATGCGCGCCACATGGCTGTTGCTGGTGGCCAGGGCCTGGCTGGACTCCCCGCCATCATCGAGCTGCACAAAGGCCAGGCCGGTGACGCCCTGAAAGCCCAGGCTGGCAAAGGTGGAGCTGGTGATGGGCGCGTTGTCGCTCACGGCGATGCGCACCAGGACATTGCCGCGCGTCTGCGCATCCAGGCTGATGGCCGTCACGCGCCCGACCTGCACGCCCTTGTAGCGCACGCCGGCCTGGGGTTGCAGGCCGGTGACACTGTCCTTGCTGGAGATGTCGTAGAGACGCTGGCCGCTGGTGTCGCGCGTCAGCCAGAGCGCCATGGCAATCAACATGGCGAGCAAGAGCAG
>JAYVNF010000048.1:0-7416 GCA_043758575.1 Rhodoferax sp. | reverse complement strand
GGCGTGGCCCAGCAAATGGCGCTGTTTGAGGCGCACACGGCCGACCTGCCGGGCGAGCGCACCGTCAGTAACAGCGCGGCCCTGCTGCGCCATGGCAGCCTGGCCTCGGACTGGGTGCGCCCTGGCATCGCGGTGTATGGCAGCGCCCCCGACCACCCGCTGCATACGGCGGCGCATTGGGGCCTGCAGCCGACCATGACGCTGGCGGCCAACATCATCGCCGTGCAAAACCTGCAGGCCGGTGACTGCGTTGGCTATGGCTCAAACTTCCGTGCCGAGGCGCCCATGCGCATCGGAGTGGTCGCCTGCGGCTATGCCGATGGCTATCCGCGCGTCTGCCCCACCGGCACCCCGGTGCTGGTGGACGGCCAGCCCAGCCGCACCCTGGGGCGGGTCAGCATGGACATGCTCAGCGTGGACCTGAGCACCCTGCCCGACGCCGGTGTGGGCAGCAGCGTCACCCTGTGGGGGCGTGCCGCCAACGGCGCCGTACTGCCGATCGACGAAGTCGCCGCCCAGGCCGGAACCCTGGCCTATGAATTGATGTGTGCGCTGGCCCAGCGCGTTCCTGTGGTGGTTGAAGAATGATGAAATACCTGCCTATCCCGATTGCCCTGCTCGAAGTCGGCAAGCCGCTGCCGGTCGATGTGCTCAGCGACGCCGGTCAGCTGCTGCTGCGCGCCGGCCAGCCCATCACCTCGGAGCAGCACCGCGACAAGCTGCACGCCTTCAAGGCCTGCACCCACCTGGCCGACGGCCTGGCCTGGCAGCGCGCCTATGAACGCATGATTCACCAGATGCTGCAAAACGGTGCCGATGTACGCGAGCTGGCGCGGGCCTCCATGCCCTCCGAAATCCTCGAGTCCGACTACCTGAACCCGCAACTGCAAAACGGCGGCTGGCTGGATGTGCAAGAGGTCTTGCGCGGCATTCTGTACCAGGGCGGCCTGGCCATCAATCCGCTGGCCCGCCTCAAGGGCCTGGAGGAAAAAGTGCTGAGCCTGTTGCAGCAGGATGGCGATGCCAGCCTGTTTGCGCTGTTCCAGGCCCTCACCGACAACCGCCTGGGCTATTGCGCCACCCACGCCCTGCTGTGCGCCGTGGTCTGCGAGCTCACCGCCACCAAGCTGGGCCTGCCCGGGCCGCAGCGCAAGCCGCTGATTGCCGCGGCCCTGACCATGAACATTGGCATGGCGCGCGACCAGGACCGCATGGCCAGCCAGGCCACCGCCATCAACGACTGGCAGCGCGTGCTGGTGGCCGAGCACGCCGCCCGCAGCGAAGAGATGCTGCGGGCGCTGGGCGTGGTCGATGCGGCGCAACTCGACCTGGTGCGCTGGCACCACGAACCCGATGCGCCCCTGGGCCTGCCCGCCAACCAGACCGCGCGCCGGCTCTTGCACCTGGCCGATGTGTTTGTGGCGCGCACCGCGGCGCGCGGCACGCGCTCGGCCCAGTCGCCGGTGGCGGCGGTGAAGAGCATGGTGTTTGGCGGCGGCGCCGAACTCGGCCTGGGTTCGGCCATGGCGCAGGCGGTGGGCTTCTACCCGCCGGGCAGCTATGTGAAGCTGGTCAACGGTGAAATTGCGGTAGCGGTGCAGCGCGGTGAGCGCGCCAACACCCCCTGGGTGATCAGCATTGTCGGCAACGACGCCATGCCGCTGTTTCGCTACCAGTGCAAAAGCACGGCCGAGCCGCGCGAGGCGATTGCGGCGGCGGTGAACTTTGAGAGCATCAAGGTCGCGGTCAGCGCCGACAAGGTGCAAAAGGCGCGCGAGCGCATTCCAAAAGCATAAAGCAGGCATGGCCAAAGACAAAACCGTTTACACCTGCAACGAATGCGGCGGCACCAGCCCCAAGTGGCTGGGCAAATGCCCCAGCTGCCAGGCCTGGAACACCTTGATTGAGTCGGTCGCCAGCAGCGAGGCACCGACCAAAAACCGCTTTGCCTCCCTGGCCAAGACCGCCGAGGTGGCAGTGCTCAGCGACATCGAGGCCAGCGACGTGGAGCGCACGGCTACCGGCCACGAGGAGCTGGACCGGGTGCTGGGCGGCGGCATGGTGGAAGGTGGCGTGGTGCTGATAGGCGGCGACCCCGGCATCGGCAAGTCCACCCTGTTGCTGCAGGCGCTGGACTCCTTGCAACGCCTGGGCCAAAGCACCTTGTATGTCACCGGGGAGGAGAGTGGGGCGCAGGTGGCGCTGCGCTCGCGCCGCCTCGGCCTGGACCATTCGCAGGTCAAGGTGCTGGCCGAAATCCAGCTGGAAAAAATCCTCGCCACGCTGGCCGCGCACCGCCCAGACGTGGCCGTGATCGACTCCATCCAGACGGTCTACTCCGAACAGCTCACCAGCGCCCCCGGTTCGGTGGCCCAGGTGCGCGAATGCGCCGCCCACCTGACACGCGCGGCCAAGGCCAGCGGCACCGCCATCGTGTTGGTGGGACACGTCACCAAGGACGGCAGCCTGGCCGGCCCGCGCGTGCTGGAGCACATGGTGGACACCGTGCTGTATTTCGAGGGCGACACCCACAGCCAGTTCCGCCTGGTGCGCGCCATCAAAAACCGCTTTGGCGCGGTCAATGAGATCGGCGTCTTCGCCATGACCGAAAAAGGCCTCAAAGGCGTCTCCAACCCCAGCGCGATTTTTCTCAGCCAGCATGCCGAGCCAGTGCCCGGCAGCTGCGTCATGGTGACCCTGGAAGGCACGCGCCCCCTGCTGGTGGAAATCCAGGCCCTGGTGGACAGCGGCGGCCCCTCACCCCGGCGCCTCTCGGTCGGCCTGGACAAGGACCGCCTGGCCATGCTCTTGGCCGTGTTACACCGCCATGCCGGCGTGGCCTGCATGGACCAGGACGTGTTTGTGAACGCTGTGGGCGGCGTGCGCATCAGCGAGCCGGCGGCCGACTTGGCGGTGCTGCTGTCCATCACCTCGTCCTTGCGCGGCAAGGCCCTGCCCAAGGGCTTTCTGGCCTTTGGCGAAGTCGGCCTGGCCGGTGAGGTGCGCCCGGCCCCGCGCGGCCAGGAGCGCCTGAAGGAGGCCGCC
The DNA here is from genome assembly GCA_043758575.1 of Rhodoferax sp. Classification (GTDB taxonomy): domain Bacteria; phylum Pseudomonadota; class Gammaproteobacteria; order Burkholderiales; family Burkholderiaceae_C; genus Allorhodoferax. The sequence goes on along the minus strand of JAYVNF010000048.1, from coordinate 4,371 downwards.
AAGCTGGGCTTTAGCGTGGCCGTGGTGCCCAAGGCGAACGCGCCCAAAAAGCCCATTGAGGGAATAACCATACACGCCGTGGAGCGGGTGGAAGAGGCCATGGAAGTAGTGCGTGGGCTGACCTAAACTGCGCCCATGGACTGGCTGAAAAAACTCCCCGATTCCAGGCGCAGTGCCAGCGGCCTGGAGTGGACGCTGTGGCGCAAGCTGCCGCTGATCTTGGCCGTGGGCACGGGCTTGCCGGCGCTGGTGGCGCTGGCCTTGCACGGCTTCACCGACCCGGCCAGCGCTGCGGATGCGCGCTGGCTGCAGACCATGGACTATGTGCTGGTCGGGGTGCTGCTGTTTCACTGGTCGGCTGTGCTCACCGTGGCCATTGGTTGCGTGGTGGTGATGCTGATGAAGGGGCCGGGCTATGTGGCCGATGGCCTGGAGCTTTCGCACAGCGAGCAACCGCGCAAAAACGCCGAAACCAGAACGCCCTGAGCGGCGTCCTGCCGCACAATCCCAGCAGGCGTTCCAGCCTGCGCTGCAACACCCCGCTTCACCGACAGCTTCATCGCGCAGCTTAAGCACCCATTAAGCTGCCCGCCCTACCATGCTCACTCTGGAGGTTCGATGTCTCACCTGAAGTTTTTCTGCCTGGCCGCTCCCCTGGCCCTGGCCCTTGTTTACGGCAACCTGTATGCGCAGACCACGCCAGCCGAACAGATTGCCGGTTTTGTCGCGCTCTCGGGGCAGGCCGCCCAGGTCGAACACGGGCAGGCGTTTTTCACCAGCAAGCATGGCAAGGACTGGAGCTGCTCCACCTGCCATACCACCAACCCCACAGTGGAAGGCAAGCACGCCACCACCGGCAAGGTGATTGCGCCCATGGCACCGGCCTTCAATGCGCAGCGCTTTACCGATGCGGCCAAGACCGAGAAATGGTTTCGCCGCAACTGCAACGATGTGGTCGGGCGCGAATGCAGCCCGGCCGAGAAGGCCGACTTGCTGAGCTGGCTGCTCTCGCTCAAGCCCTGAGGCCCACAGGGCGCGCTACCGATCGCGCCGCCCTCCTGTTTGAACGCCTGAAGGCATGAAACTCCAAGAATGAAAAAAAACCTACTGACCCCGTTTTCCCTACCGGCCCTGCTGGCCACACTGGCCCTGTGCGGCGCCGGTCTGGCCCATGCTGAACATGGCTTTGCCGTTGCCCCCAATGCCAAACACCAGCAGGAATGTTCCTCCTGCCATATGGCGTACCCGCCAGGCCTACTGCCGGCGGCCTCATGGGCGCGCCTGATGGGTGGGTTGAACAAGCATTTCGGCGCCGACGCCTCGCTGGACGCGGCCAGCAGCGCCGAGATCGGTGCCTGGCTGCAGGCCCATGCGGGCAAGGATGGCAGGGCGGCACAAGAGCCGGCGCAGGACCGCATCAGCAAGGCGGCCTGGTTTGTGCGCCAGCATGACGAGGTCCCGGCCAGCACCTGGAAGCGCGCCAGCATTGGCAGCCCCTCCAACTGCTCGGCCTGCCACAGCGGCGCCGCCAAGGGCGACTTCAACGAGCACGCCGTGCGCATTCCCAAATGAGCCAGCGCCAGCCCGAGGCCCCGCCCGCGCCCAGCGGAAAAATACGCGTCTGGGACGCCCCGGTGCGCGTCTTTCACTGGCTGCTGGTGTTCTGTTTTGCTGGCGCCTACCTGAGTGCGGAGAGTGAGGTCTGGCGCCTGCTGCATGTCACCCTGGGCTACACGCTGGGCGGCCTGTTGCTGTTTCGCCTGGTCTGGGGCCTGATCGGCAGCCGCTACGCCCGCTTTGGCAGTTTTGTGCGCGGCCCCAAGGCGGTGTTGCGTTACCTGCAATCCCTGCGCGCCAACCACCCCGAGCACCACCTGGGCCACAATCCGGCCGGCGCCGTGGCCATTGTCCTGTTGATAGCACTGGGACTGGTCGTCACGGTTACCGGTTACTCCACCTACAACGACCTCGGGCCCGGCTGGCTGGCCGCGCTGCACGACCTGGCGGCCAATGCCATGCTGCTGGTGGTTTTCGGCCATCTGCTGGGCGTGGTCATGGCCAGCATGCAGCACAAGGAAAATCTGGTGCGCGCCATGTTCACCGGCTTCAAGAGCGGCCGCCCGGAGCAGGGCATACGGCGTACCTGGGCCGGCCTGGCATGGCTGATCGTGCTGGTGGTGCTAGGCTTTTGGTGGCTGCAGTGGCGCAGCGTGCCCGCGCCAGAAGACGCCACGCCCGCAGCGGTGCTGGCTGCGCCAAGCAAGTAAGGCAGCGCCCACCATGCCCACCCAGATTTCTTTATCTACCAGGGGAAGCGATGCGCATTCTGCTCGCTGAAGACGATGCCATGCTGGGCGACGGCCTGCGCGCGGGCCTGCGCCAGGCCGGCTTCCAGGTTGACTGGGTGCGCGACGGCGTGGCCGCCGAGCGCGAGCTGGCCAGCGGCGTCTATGCCGCCGGTGTGCTGGACCTGGGCCTGCCGCTCAAGGACGGCCTGGTGGTGCTGCAGGAACTGCGGGCCCGCAAAGTCGACACACCGATCCTGGTGCTGACCGCGCGTGACGCCATCCCCGACCGTGTGGTGGGCCTGGACACCGGCGCCGACGACTACGTGATCAAACCGGTGGACCTGCATGAGCTGGCGGCGCGCCTGCGTTCGCTGGTGCGCCGGGCCCTGGGCCAGCTGCACGAGACCATGCGCGCGGGCAACGTGGCGCTGGATGCGGCGGCACGCCGTGTGACCTGTCGCGGCGAGGTGGTGGCCTTGTCCACCCGCGAATTCGATTTGCTGCACGCCTTGATGCGCAACACCGGGCGCGTGCTCTCGCGCGAGCAGCTGGAGCAGCAGATGTACAGCTGGGGCCATGAGGTGGAGAGCAACACCATTGAGGTGCACATCCACCACCTGCGCCGCAAGCTCGGAGCCGAGCTGATCCAGACCGTGCGCGGCGTCGGCTACACGGTACAGCGCGAGCCCAGCCCGTGATTGCACGGCGCTGGCAGCCCTCCCTGCAAAGCCGGCTGCTGCTGCTGGTGCTGGGTTTTGCCACGGCGATCTGGCTGGGCGCGGCACTTTTCGCCTGGCGCGATGCGCAAGATGAAATCGATGACCTGCTGGATAGCCACTTGGCCCAGGCCGCGGCCTTGCTCTTGCTGCAGGCCGATGGCGATTTCGACGATGTCTCCGATACCCCGGTGCTGCAAAAATACGCACCCCAGGTGGCCTTCCAGGTGTATTTGGGCGAGCAGCTGGTAACCCGCACCTCCAACGCTGGCACCACGCCGCTGTCCGCCCAGGGCGATGGTTTTGCCACCGTGCTGCGCGAAGACGGCGAACTCTGGCGCGTGGTGCGCACGCGCGAGCCGCGCCACGGCATCACCGTGCTGGTGGGGGAAAAAGTGGCCTCGCGCCAGGCGATTCTGTGGGCCATGATGCGCGGCCTGGCCGCGCCCACACTGCTGTCCCTGCCCCTGTTCGGTGTGGGCCTGTGGTGGTCGGTGCGCAAGGGCCTGAAGCCGATTCGGGGTTTGACCGCTGTGCTGGAACAGCGCCTCCCACATGCGGCAGAGCCGGTGTCGCTGGAGGGCATGCCGCGCGAACTGCAGCCGCTGGTGCAAACCCTCAACGGCTTGCTCGAGCGCATTGACCGCATGGTGCAAATCGAGCGGCGGTTCACGGCAGACGCTGCACACGAATTGCGCACCCCCATTGCCGCCATCCGTGCCCAGGCCCAGGTCGCCATGGGCGCGGGAGAAGACGCGGCAGAGCGCACCCATGCCCTGCGAACCACCCTGGCCGGCTGCGACCGGGCCAGCCGCCTGGTCGATCAGCTGCTGACCCTGGCCCGGCTGGAGGCCGCGCCGCAGTCCCAGGCCATGGCGGTCGATCTGGGTACCGTGGTGCACCGGGTGGTGGCCGAACTGGCGCCTGCGGCCCTGGCCCAGCGCCAAAGCGTGCTGGTGCTGGCCCAGGGCAGCTTCCCGGTGGCGGCCAGCGAGGTGCTGCTGGGCGTGCTGGTGCGCAACCTGCTGGACAACGCGCTGCGCTACAGCCCCGCGGGTGCGCAGGTGCAGATCGTGGTGACGGCCGACACCCAGGGAACGCTGCTGTGCGTACAGGACAGCGGCCCTGGCATGACCGCAGACGCCATTGCCCACCTGGGCGAGCGCTTCTTTCGGGTGCTGGGCAACGAACAGCCGGGCAGCGGCCTGGGCTGGTCCATCGTGCGGCGTTTGCTGGAGGTGTTTGCGGCCCGGGTCGAGATCGGACCGTCTGTGGCGCTCGGTGGGCTGTCGGTCAGCGTGCATCTGCCGGTACCGGCCCCGCCAGCCTGACAGCCTGCCAGCGGCCTTTGTCCGGGACGCTTCCGG
>JAYVNF010000047.1:0-7438 GCA_043758575.1 Rhodoferax sp. | reverse complement strand
TCGCCGCTTCAAGTCACGCAAACGCAGAAAGCCGTAATCAAGGAAAAAGAAATCCAAACTGTGCTTGACTTCGTGAGACGTCCCTGTAACTACACTAGATTACCCCTTGAGTGACTGCAACAGCCTCTCTTCACCATTCACCTCAGCGCCGCCAATCACGCAAACACGGCATACCCAACCCGCGGCACGTTTTTGGCTTTTGGAATAGTGGCCAAACTACACCCGCGGCGCTTGGGCTATGCCGGGTGACGATTTGTGGTACCCCACCTTGAGGAACCCGGCATAGCCCTAGCGCCGCAGCGCGCGAAGAGGTGTCAGCACCCCAAGCCAGGCCAGGCCAGGCCAAAGCCCCGTGCGCTAAGAATGCTTGCGCCTCTGCTCACGCAACATAAACAGGTACAGCCCTTCGACCTTGTCACGCGCCCAGGGCGTCTTGCGCAGGAACTTCAGGCTGGAGGCGACGCTGGGCTCGAAGCTGAAGCAGCGCACCGGGATGCGCTGGGCCAGGCCTTCCCAGCCATAGCCCTCGACCAGGGCGGTGACGATGGCCTCCAGTGTCAGCCCATGCAGCGGATTGCGCGGCTGTGCAGCAGCATGCGGCTCACTGGGGCTGTCGGACATGGTTCGCTGTACTCCCGCTGTGCTCAGTAAGGTTTGAAGTTGCCATTGCCGCCACCGCGCACCGCCACCGGCGTCACGGTGCTGGTCAGGCGCGGTGCGCTGGCGCGGCGCTCCTGGCTCAGGCTGGGGCGGCTGCTGAGTGCCGGTGCGGCGTCATAACCGGTCTTGAAGAAGGCAATGCTTTGCTGCAGCTGCTCGGCTTGGGCCGAGAGCTCCTCGCTGGTGGCCGCCAGCTCTTCGGAGGCCGAGGCGTTTTGCTGCGTGGCCTGGCTGAGCTGGCCCATGGCGCCGCCGATCTGGATGACGGACTCGCTCTGCTCCGAGCTCGACGCGGCAATCTCCTGCACCAGTTCGCTGGTCTTCTGGATGCTGGGCACGATCTCGTCGAGCAGCTTGCCCGCGCGCTCGGCGGTGGAGACGCTGCTGCTGGCCAGGTCGCCAATTTCCTTGGCCGCCAGCTGGCTGCGCTCGGCTAGCTTGCGCACCTCGGCGGCCACCACGGCAAAACCCTTGCCGTGCTCGCCGGCCCGTGCCGCTTCAATCGCCGCATTCAGGGCCAGCAGATTGGTTTGGTAAGCGATGTCGTCGACGATGCCTATCTTCGAGGCGATCTGCTTCATCGCGCCCACGGTCTGGCCGACTGCGCCGCCGCCGTCAATCGCCTCTTTGCTGGCCTTGCTGGCCATGCCGTCGGTGACGCGGGCGTTGTCGCTGTTCTGGCTGATGGAGGCCGACATGGCGTCAATGCTGGCAGTGGTCTGCTCCACGCTGGCAGCCTGTTCGCTGGCCGCTTGCGAGAGCGACTGCGCGGTGGCACTGACCTGGCTGGCCGCGCCGGTGAGGGCGTTGGAGGCGTCGCGCACCTCGCCGATCACGCGGGTCAGGTTTTCGGCGGTGGAGTTGGCACTGCGCTTGACCTCGCCAAACAGGCCGGCGTAGTCGCGCGTGATGCGGTGGGTGAGGTCGCCATCGGCCAGCGCAGCTAGGGCGCGCGCGGTGTCGGTCATGGCGCCTTCGCTGGCGTCGAGCAGCTGGTTCATGGCGGTGGACAGGTTGCCAAAGAAACCGCTCTTGCCCTGCATGGCAATGCGCCCGCTCAGGTCGCCGTTGGCGGCGGCGGCAACGATGGCCGAGACTTCCTGTTCAGAGGCGATTTCATCGGTGCGGTCTATCCACTGCGTGATGCGGCCTATGGGCTTGCCGGCATCGTCATGCACCGGTCGCGCCAACAGGCGCAGCTTGCGGCCCTGGATTTCCATGTCCACGGTCTCGCCCGAGCGCACGGCTGCATCGAAGGTGCTGGCATCCTGCGGGTTCGTGAACAGGGTGCTGAGCTTATTGCCGTAGAAGGCATCGGTATTGAAGGCGGCGCCACCCAACAGCTTGAGCAGTTCCTTGGCCGGTGGCGTGGCGTGTACCAGCTGAGCCTCGGCGTTGGAGACGGTGACGCACACCGGCAGGCTGTCCAGCGACAAACGGATGCGCTGGTTGAAGGTGGCTGCCGCAGCGGCCTGCTCCATCTGCGCCTTGGCAGCGTTCACCACCTCGGTGATGCGGGCCTTTTGTCCGGGCAGCGCCTCCATGCTTTGTTCGAAACGGCCGTGGGCATACTGGTCCATCAGGTCCACCGCGCGCGCATTGAGGGCGATATGCGACTGCACCATGGCGTTCACGCCCTGGGCCAGCACGCCGTAGCTGCCGGGCAGCTGCTCGGCCGGCATGGTGTGGGAGATTTCACCGGCATCGTGCTTGCTGGCCATCTCGGTCTGTGCGCTCTGGAAAGTGCCCAGCACGCCATGCACCGTGATCAGGGAGTTGAGCACCTGGGCAATCTCGTCCTTGGAGCTGGGCACTGCCGGTGTGTGGCCCAAGTCACCTTGCGCCAACTCTTCCAGATGCTGCTTGACGGACTGCAGGCCGCGGCTGGTGACCAGGAAAAAGCTGTAGAAAAAATAGCCCGCCAGCAGCAAGCCCACGCTGAGGACGGCAATACCTTTGTGGAAGCCGGACTGAAAACCGGCCACCCGTTTTTTGAGCAGGCCGTCGAGTTCATTGAGCAGACGCTCGCTCAGGGCGTATTGTCCGGCCATGGCCTTGTTGCCAAGGGCCAGGTAGGCGGCCTGCGTCTCGGGAGAATAGTCCTTGCCGTCGATCACGGACTTGCGCGCCAGTGCGAAGAAGGCCTCGGTGGAGTCCAGCACCTCGCTGGAGTTGACCTTGGCGGTCAGCTCGGCGTTGTAGGCAAAGGCCTTGCCCAGGCCGTCGCGCATATTGGCGAACTGGAAGTCGGCAATCGGCACCACGCCGTTGAGGGTCTTGAGCTGATCTGGCGTGATGCTGCCGGCCTTCATGATGCCCAGGCCCAAGCCACGCAGCTTGCCCGAGCTCTCCACGATGTCGGGGATGCGAAACAGCACCGCGTCCATCAGGTAGTAGCTGTCGATGTCCGGGTCCAGCGTCAGGTTGGAGGAGTCGGTGACCTGGGTCAGCAAGGCCACCAGGGCCTGGATGTGCGCCGTGTGCGCGGCAAACACATCGTTCGGGTTGTGGGCGGCTTCAGCCGCCGCAAAGGCTTTTTGTACTTCCTCATAGGCCTTGGCCGTGCCCAGCTCGGCGCCCAGGCGGGTGTTCACGGCGGCCAGTTTTTCCTGCGCCGCCTTGAGTCGGGATTTGACATCGGCCAGGCTGGCGGGTGGAGTGCCGCTGGCAGCGGCCAGGTTGGCATCGCGGCGCAGCTGCTGCGCCAGGTCCAGCACCGGGAAGATCTCGCGGTTGTATTCAACGCCCAGCACTTCCTTGGCCGAGAAGGCCATGTCGGTGGTTTTGGCGGAAAAATCCGACCAGGCCACCCAGGCCAGCGGGGCCAGGAACATCAGGCAGATCACCAGGGCCTTGAGTTCAAACCGCAAGTTGCCCATGAAACGAACCCCTGGCACCCAGAGTGCCGAAACCTTGGTGGAATCGGGCAAGACCGAACGCGCATCCTGTTGTAACGACATGGTGGTACCTGTATTTATGGGGGGGTTGGCTGTTTATAACAAATGCAGCGTGCGCCAAAAGCCAAACTGGCGCTATTTCACGCGCCTATTTCGCCAAGCGCTCAGATTTCAAACTGCGGCTGCAACAGGCGGATGCGGCCCATGGCCATACCGGCGGCAGCGGTGCGGGTCTCCACCCCCAGCTTCACGAAGACGCGCTCCAGGTGCTTCTTCACCGTCATCGGGCTGCTGCCCAGGATTTCGCCGATGTCCTTGTTGGTCTTGCCCTTGACCACCCAGTACAGCACCTCGGCCTCCTTGGGCGTGAGTTTGAAGGACAGGCCTATGGCCTCGATCACCGCCGTGTCGGACACCTCGCGCATGACGATCAGCCAGTCGCCCTGCGCCTCCACATCACCAATTTGCTGGTGCAGGCGAAAGCCCAGCCGGGTGGCGCCGCGCTCCAGTGTCAGGCGTGGCGGCTCGCCGGGTTGGTCCAGGCGTGTGAGGCACTGCTGCAACCAGTCGCGTACCTCTACAGGTGTTTGCGGTGCCTGGGTGCCGCAGTAGCGCAACAAGAGTTCACGCGCCAGCGGGGTTTGCCAGAGCAGCGCGCCATCCGACGCGCACACGGTGATGGTGGCGTAGCCAAAGGCGTCCAGCGCATTGCGGGTCTGGCGGCGCTCGCGCGCGCCGGCCAGATGCACACCCATGCGGGCCAGCACTTCCTTGGGCTTGATCGGTTTGGTGACGTAGTCCACCGCGCCGCACTCCAGCGCGGCCACCAGGTGCTCGGTCTCGGTCAGTCCGGTCATGAAAATAATCGGGATGTGGGCGGTCTCGGCCTGGGCCTTGAGCCGCCTGGCCACTTCAAAACCGTCCATGCCCGGCATCATGGCGTCCAGCAGTACCACATCGGGCAGGGCCTGCAGGGCGCGCTGCAAGGCCGCCTCGCCACTGGTGGCGATCAGCACGGTGTAGCCGGACTCGTCCAGCGCGTCGTGCAGCACCGAGAGGTTGTCGGGCACGTCGTCGACGATCAGCACCACCAGGCGGTTGCCACGGTCCAGGGTGTTGGCGATATCAATGGGGGACTTCATCCAGCGCTTTCTGCAATTGGTTCAGCATGGCCTCGAACTGGTACTGGCGCGCCCAGGCCAGCTGCCGGGCGGTGAAGGCCGCGCACTGCGGATGGGCCAGTGCCATGGCCTCCAGGGCGTTGACGATGCCGCGAAAATAGCCCAGCTGCACCAGCGCCTGCAGCGCCAGCAGTTCGGCGCGGGGCGGCAGCACCGCATTGCCAGCAGCCGCTTGTATCGGCGCAGGCGCAGGGGCGGTGGCGCCAACTACCGTCAGCGCGTTGGCGCTGGGCGCTGCACCGGTGCCCAGGGCACAGGCCTCGACCCAGTGCAAGGCCAAGCGCCGCTCCAGCCAGTCCAGCAGCTCGCTGTGCCGCACCGGCTTGACAATGAAATCCTCTGTGGCAATGCCCAGGCCGTGGTCCAGCGCGCGATCAAAGGCGTTGGCCGAGACGATGGCCACCAGCGGCTGCGGTGCGCCCAGGGCGCGGATGCGGCGCAGGGTTTCCCAGCCATCTATGCCGGGCATGGCCAGGTCCAGCAGGATCACATCCGGGTTCAGGCCGGCGGCCAGCAGGTCCAGGCAGTCGTGGCCGCTGGCCGCCTGGCGCAGCTCAAAGCCCAGGGGCTGCAGCAGCTGCAGCAGCAAGTCGCGATCCGCCTCCTCGTTGTCCACCAGCAGGATCTTGCGCCGTGGCCCTTCATAGGCGGTGCGGGCTGCGCGCTGCTGGCTTTTGCCTTCAAGCTGGCGCACGCCTTCGGGCGGCAGGTGCAGCTGCGGCAAGAACAGGCGCACGGCAAACACCGAGCCCACGCCCGGCGTGCTGTGCACCTGCATCTCGCCACCCATCAGATCTGTCAGCATCTTGGCAATCGTCAGGCCCAGGCCGGAGCCGCCCGTGCTGCTGCCGCCCAGGCCGGCGCTGGCGCCGCGCACAAAGGGCTCATAGACGCGTTCGATTTCGTCGGCGCGCATGCCGGGGCCGGTGTCGTGGATTTCGATATGCGCCATCTCGCGCGCATAGCGCACCCGCAGAATCACGCCACCCTGCTGCGTGAACTTGATGGCGTTGCCCAGGAGGTTGAAGCAGATCTGGCGCAGGCGCTTGTCATCGGCCTTGACCCAGGCCGGCAGCGTGCCCTGCACCTCATAGCTGAAGGCCAGGTTTTTGTCAGAGGCCTGCAGCTCGAACATGTCGGCGATGTCGGCCATGGCAGCTTCGAACTGCAGGGGCTTTGGGCTGAGCACCAGCTTGCCGGATTCGATTTGCGCCATCTCCAGCGTGCCCTCCATGAGCGAGAGCAGGTGCTCGCCGCCGCGCAGGATGACGCTGACCGCCTGCTTGCGGTGCGCGGGGATGCCCGCGTCCTGGCCCATCAGCTGCGCATAGCCCAGGATGCTGTTGAGCGGCGTGCGCAGCTCGTGGCTGATGGCGCTGATATAGCGGCTCTTGGCGGCGTTGGCCTGCTCGGCCTGCTGGCGGGCCTGCTCCGCTTGTTGGCGCGCCTGTTCGGCCAGCAGGCGGGCGTCCTGCAGGGCCCGGTCGGTTTGCCGGTGCGACTCGATCTCCAGCATCAGCAAGTGGGTCTGCCGGTTGGACTCCTCCTGCGCCACCTGGCGGCTTTTATGCGCCAGTACCAACCACCAGGCGACGATGCCCGAGAGCAGCAAGAGCGCCGCAAACGCCTTGGAGAAACCCGATTGCAATGCCGAGCGCAGGGCAGCCTGGCTCTCTGCCATGTCGGCCAGGCCGGCCAGCTCCTGGCGGTAAAACATGGCAAACACCGTGACCAACAGCGGCACGATCACGCCCATCAGCAGCACGAAGTGGCTCAGGCCCGTGTCCAGATAGGGCCAGGTGGCCTTGGGCAAGAGCCAGCGCAAAGCGCCCGACCACTGCACGGCCAGGCTGGCGTGCGGTTTGCAGGCATCGCCACAGCGCGCGTCCAGCGTGCAGCACAGCGAGCAGATGGGGCCCTGGTAGGCCGGGCAGTGCGCCATGTCCGGGCCTTCGTATGTACGCTCACAGATGACGCAGCGTTGCGGCGTCAGGCGTGAATAGCCGCCCTCCTCCACTGCAGAGTCTCTTGCAATGTAGTAACGGCCCTTGGTGAACCAGGCCAGCACAGGAGAAGTCACCAAGGCGGTGAACAGGGCCACTACCGCTGAAAAGGCCTGCGCGGTGGCGCCAAAGAAACCCAGGTAAGCGGCGATGGACAAGAGCGAGGCCAGCGCCATGGCGCCCACGCCCACCGGGTTGATGTCGTACAAATGCGCGCGCTTGAATTCGATGCCCGCAGGCGACAGGCCCAGCGGCTTGTTGATCACCAGATCGGCCACCACCGCCATGATCCAGGCAATGGCGATGTTGGAGTACAGGCCCAGCACATCGCCCAGGGCCTGGAACACATTCATCTCCATCAGCATGAAGGCAATCAGGCTGTTGAACACCACCCAGACCACGCGCCCCGGGTGGCTGTGCGTGAGGCGCGAGAAGAAGTTGCTCCAGGCCAGCGAGCCGGCATAGGCATTGGTGACATTGATCTTGAGCTGCGACAGCACCACGAACAGGGCCGTGGCCGCCACCGCCCAGCCCAGGGTGGGAAACACGTATTCGTACGCGGCCAGGTACATCTGGTTGGGGTCCACCGCGCGGTCGGTGGGCACGCTGTGGCTGATGGCCAGGTAGGCCAGAAAGGCGCCGCCCAGCATCTTCACCACGCCCAGGACCACCCAGCCCGGCCCCCCCACCAGCACAG